>JAFMQT010000512.1 GCA_017354515.1 Nocardia sp.
CGTTCGGCACGCGGGTCGCTCATCCACCACGTGCCCGAAGTTCCACACCTGCAACGGCCTTCGCGCGAAGTTGGTGGCCAGATTCCCCTGCATCGACCGCACCAGCCGGTCCGGGTCCGGGGTGGAGTCACCATTCAATCCGGCTGCCACCGAAATCCCCAGATTCCGTCCCTGCGCCAGCAATCCGTCCGAGGACAACACATCCGCCAGCGGCTGGGACAGGAATACCGGGCCGATGATCGCCACCCCGATCATCGTCACCACCTGCATCGCGGCTTTGGCGTGAAACCCTCGGACGATGAACCAGGCGACGAAGAACGCGCCGACGGTCGCCGCTACCGCCAGCATGATGGGCGTGGCGATCTGACCGCTCAACGCGTCGGCCACCCCGTGTAATGCCGAGGCGAACATCTGCAGCCACCGAAAACTCAACGCATACCCGATAATCCAGATCGCGGTCGTCACGATGGTGATGTAACCGATGAATTCGATGCCGATCATGGACCAGACGACCGTCGCGCCGGGATTCACCACACTGCCGTGATTGCTTGCGAACAGATAGTCCGACACCGGAACGCCGTACATGTCACGGACATTCATCCAACTGAGCCCGTCGATGCGGGATACTCCACCGGTCGCGGCGTTGTAGCTCCGCGCGGAGGCCGCAGCACCCAGCACCCCCGGAACCACGACCAGAACGGCAACAACCACCAAAGCCCTTATCGCCCAACGCTGCCGCAACAAAGCGATCGGCTGCCAACGAGCCGGCTCCCAGAACTCCCACGCCTGGTGACCGGGTCGCGACCGAATGCGTACAACCGCGCCGATCATGTCTGGGATCGCGGTACATCGTTCCACGGTCTGTGCCGACCGGGCGTGACAGGTGACGGCATACTGAACCTCGCAGGGGTGTCGGAGATCTCATGAAAAGCCCATCTCGGATCGGATGGACCTCACGATGCTGCCGCAACCATCGACATCGGTCACCAATTCGGATTGGCCCGATTCAAATGGCTCCCGAAGAGCTTCTCCGGGAGCCATTTTCGTGTCCGACTGTTCAGTCCGGAGCGATCCGGCGACTCAGTGGGCCGGTTGGCCTTGCGGTCCGCCGAAGCCCATTCCGCCACCCATGCCGCCGTGGCCCATCCGACCGGCGCGGGCGCCACCACTGCCGGTCTGCGAACCACTGGTGATCGCGGTGGCGGTGGCGGTACCGTTGGCCTGCGTACCCCGAACACGCACGGTGTCACCGGTTTTCGCATCGGTCTTCGTGGTCTGGGCGTTGATGGTGTAGGTCTGCTCGAAGTTGTCCTGGCTCTTGACGGTGATCGAGGTGTCCGAGATCGCGGTCACCTGACCGGTCTGGGTGATCTCGGTGATGAAGCCGCCGTTGCCGTCGGAGACCACGAATTGACCGTGCAGACTTGCGGTGCCGCCCATCATGCCCCCGGAGCGCTGACCACCCATCCCGCGGCCCGGGCCGCCGGAGTTGCCGCCACCGAAGCTGGTGCCGGGGCCACCGCCCGGACCGTGGGCGCTGTTGTTGTCCGAATGCGAGGCCGCGTACACCACGCCCCCGCCGGCCGCGGCGATCACGGCCGCGACGCCGACCGCTGCCAGCGACTTCTTGGTCGACCAGTAGTTCGGCGCGGCCGGGGGCTGGGCCGGACCGGCCGCCGCCTGCTCGGGGTTCACCGGCGCGGCCGGCATCTGCCGAGTGGGCTCCTCGGGAGTGGGCTGGTCGGGAGTAGGTGCCGTCATCGACATATCTCCTTGGTTGTCGGATGCGATCTCGGGTCCTCGATCCCCGCCGACCGCTCGTGCCGACCAGACTGCGACGCGAACCTGGGTCCGAGCTGTGGACAGGGTCGGGACAGGCTGTGTCACCGCGTTTGCGGGCCCCGCCGAGGCGGTCGCGGGCCAGCTCACAGCCGATCCGCAGATTCGGCACAGAAGTTCCATAGCGGAGCGAAAGACTATGGAAAGCATGACAACCATCGCGAAGACCCCGGCCGAGCGCGTCGTGATGAGCCGCGCCGACGGCAGCCCCATCACCGTTCTGGTCGTCGACGACGAGCCCGTGCTCGCCGAGATGGTGTCGATGGCGCTGCGATATGAGGGCTGGCAGGTGGTCACCGCCGGTGACGGCCGCGGCGCCGTCGCCGCCGCCCGCGAGGCGCGCCCCGATGTCGTGGTCCTCGATGTGATGCTTCCCGATATGACCGGCCTCGAGGTCCTCGCAAAACTGCGCCGTGACCTGCCCTATCTGCCGGTGCTGCTGCTGACCGCGAAGGATTCGGTGGAGGATCGGATCGCGGGCCTGACCGCCGGCGGCGACGACTATGTGACCAAACCGTTCAGCATCGAGGAGGTTGTGCTGCGGTTGCGAGCGTTGTTGCGCCGCACCGGAATCAGCGCCGCCGACAACGGTGCGCAGATCGTCGTCGGCGACCTGATGCTCGACGAGGACAGCCACGAGGTGGTCCGGGACGGCGATCCGATCACCTTGACCACCACCGAATTCGAATTGCTGCGCTACTTCATGCGCAATCCGCGCCGGGTGCTGAGTAAAACGCAGATCCTGGATCGGGTGTGGAGCTACGACTTCGGCGGTCGCTCCAATATCGTCGAACTCTACGTCTCCTACCTGCGAAAAAAGATCGACAGCGGGCGCGAGCCGATGATCCATACCTTGCGTGGTGCCGGATATGTCCTCAAACCCGCCGCCTGATCTCCCGCCGCGCCGCTGGTGGAATCCGCAGGGCTGGTCGCTGCGGGTGCGGCTGCTGGCCGGGCAGGTATTACTGCTGGTGGTCGTGGTCGTCGGAATCGGCACGGTGACCGAATTGGCACTGCAACATTTTCTGGTGCGCCAGTTGGACACTCAGCTCGTCGATGTGCAGAATCGCTCACTCGGTGATGCCGGCGGCGGACCGAGTCTGGGGCCCGCGCCGGGCGGTGCGCCGACGGCCCGCTCCGGTCACGCACATCCCGGTCCGGGACCGGAATTCCTTGATCGCCGGGGCATTCAGGCGGCGACGGTCGGCGCGAGTGTCGCCGACGGGACGATCACGGCCGCCAGAATCGATCCGGACGGGAACCGGATCGCGCTGTCGCCGACCGCCCAGCAGCAGTTGGCCGCGGTGCCGGCGAACGGTGATCCGGTCACCGTCGATCTGGACGGACAGGGTAGTTACCGGGTGGTCGCCGATTCCACCTGGGCCGGTGGCACCGTGGTCACCGGAATGCCGTTGACCTCGGTGAACGCCACGTTGATGCGGGTTTTCCTGATTCTGATCGTGGTGACCGCGGTGGTCGGGGTCATCGCCATCACGGTGGGAATCTGGGTGATCCGCCGGGCGCTGGC
>JAFMQT010000513.1 GCA_017354515.1 Nocardia sp.
ATACCCGCCCACACGGGGAATAGGGCCAGTACGGCCGAGAGCCAGAACCCTCGCCACGGCCGGGTGGTGAGCCGGGCCGCGGTGGCCGGCGGGGCGGCCAGCAGCCCGAGCACGACGACGGCGCCCACCAGCGGGGTGGCCTCGGCGACGGTGAGCCCGACGAGGGCCAGGAACACCGCACCGAGCCCGCGGACCGGCACGCCGGCCGCGCGGGCGACCGCGGGATCGATCGTGGCGAACAGCAGCGGTCGTGAGATCGCCAGGAGCACGGCGATCGCGCCGGTACCGATCAGGGCCGCTGTCGCGGCGGCGGTGGCGCTGATCCCGAAGATGCTGCCGAACAGCACGGTGACATTGGCGGTTCCGTTGTTCCCGGTGCTGCGGTGGGTGGTGTAGTAGGCCAGGAACAGCACTCCGAGCCCGAGTACCCAGGAGAACAGCGACCCGATCACGACGTCGTCGGCGCCGCCGCGTACCCCGCCCAGGCCGAGCACCAGCCCGGCCGCGATCGCGGCGGCGAACAGGCCGAACCGCGGGTCGACCCCGAACGCCAGGGCCGCCATGGCACCGGTGTACGCAACGTGGCCGAGCGCGTCACCGGCGAAGACCTCCCCGCGCTGCACCACGAAATAACCTGCCAGCCCGCACAATACGGCCACAGCACTGCCGGCGATCACAGCGTGAATGATGAACGGATGCGCCAGCATGGTGGTCAAGTAACTCATGCTTGCCTCCTGGCGGCGCTCGCTTCCGCCATGATGTGCCCGGACGTTGTGGTCAGTGGTCGGTCGCTTCCCTCGGTCATACCGCGGCATCCCCGACCATGCGCGCCCTCGCACGCACGGCCCTGCGGTGGTGTCCGCGGTCTCGCCATCGCCGCCGTCCCAGGCACAGCAGATAGGTCGCGAAAGCCACACTGCTGACCCAGAATCCGATCGGGTACGGGGTGAAGTACGCCAATCCCATGCCGATCCAGGTGGCCGTGAGCGCGATGCCGATCGATGCCGCGATGCCCCGGCCTGGATGGCTGGTCAGCTGATACGCCGCGGCGGCGGGCGCGACCAGCAGCGCGAAGACCAGCAGGCTGCCGGTCACCTGGCTGGTGCCCGCCGCGGCCACACCCAGCAGGACCATGAACACCGCGGCCACCAGGCGCACCCGGACACCGTGCGCGGCAGCGGTTTCCGGATCTATCGAGGTCCATAGCAGCGGCCGCCCGAGGACCGTCAGCACCAGCAGGCACGGCACCGCCGCGACGAGCAACACCAGCACCTGCCTGTCGGTGACACCGGAGATGGTGCCGAACAACAGGTTGGTCAGTCCGGACAGAAACCCTCGGTAGAGGCTGACGAACAGCATTCCCGCCGCGAGCGCGAATGCCTGCACGATCCCGATGAGGGCGGACTGCTCACCGCCTCCGTGCGAGCGGGGCGACCGCGGCAGCGCCGCGATAATCACCGCAGCACCCACGCACGCCGCGAAATACCCGTAGCCACTGGCTGTTCCGAGCCAGGTGGCCGCCGCCGCACCGGGGAAGCCGACCACCGCCAGGGTGTGTCCGGCGAAGCTTTCCCGCCGCAGCACCATCACCCATCCGACCGCACCGGCCACGACGGCGACAACGGTCCCGGCTCGCACGGCATCGACCATGAACGGATACGCGAGCATCTGCCGCACGTCCTGCAGCACGTTCCAGGTCGGCACCGGGTTCATCGGTCCCGCCCCGGTGCCGGATCGGGAATCTCGTGCGCGGCAGGAACATCGGGCTGCCCGACGACCACCAGCCCTCCGGTGCTGTCGCGCAGCACCTCGATCGCGATCCCGTACAACGCCGAGAGCCGCTCCCCGGTGATCACCTCGGCGGGTGTGCCGCTCAGCGCCGCGCCCCGCGCCAGGTAAATCAGCCGGTCCAAGTAAGGCAGGATCGGGTTGACATCGTGGGCGACCATCATCACCGCCACGCCCTCGTGCCGGCAGATGTCGCGGATCAGGGCACTGATCCCGGCCTGGCTGGGCACGTCGAGACTGTCCAGCGGCTCGTCCAGCAGCAGCAGTCGGGGACGGCGGATCAACGCCTGCGCGATCAACAGCCGCTGCTGCTCACCACCGGAGCACGCGCCGATCGGGCGATCCGCGTAGTCACTGGCACCGACCAGTTCGATCACCTCCCGCAGCCGCCGCCGCGCGTCGGCGAACCGTTGCGGTGCGACCATTCTCGACAAACACGGCACCGGCGTACCCCACCGAGCACCGTCCAAGCCCAGACGCACCACATCGAGGCCACGGATACGCACACTCGAGTCGAACGCGCGCCGCTGCGGCAGGTACCCGATACCGGCGCCGCGCCGACCGGGCCGCCGGCCGAGCACCTCGACGGTGCCCCCGGCCAGCGGGGTCAGCCCCAGAATCGCTTTCAACAACGTCGATTTCCCGGCGCCGTTCGGACCGAGCACAGCCGCGAACTGTCCGGGCTGGACATCCAGCGACACATCGGACCAGATCCGTGTGCCGCCCACCACCGCCGCCGCTCCCCGCATACGGACCACCGGGTCCGGGGCCGCCGGTCGGGCCGCGATGTCATCAGTCACGGCCCTCGCCTGCGATCTGGACACGGCTATTTGCCGGTCGCGGTATGTAGCGCGTCCTCCAGGGACTGCAGCTGGCCGGACTGCCAATCCTGGAACGTCGCATTCGCCGGAGACAGGGTCTCGGTGACGGTGCTGACCGCGATGCCCTGCTTCTTCGCCGCATCGACCTGGGCCCGCACATCCGGGGTGCTGTTCTGGCTGTTGAACACATACACCCGCGGCGCCTTGGTGGTGATCTGCTGGTCGATGGTCGCCTTGTCCGCGGGTGCGGGATCGGTGCCCTCGCTGATCGCCTTCAAGAATCCCGGCGGCGTGATCAGGTTCAGCCCCAGCGCATCCGCCAGCGGGGCGAAGATCGACTCGCTCGCCGCGACCGGGGTCCCGGCGTACTTGGTCTTGATGTCGGAGATCAGGCCCTTGTACTTGGCGAGCGTGGTGCCTTCGAAGGTGTTCTTCTGGGTGTCGAAGTACGCCGCGTCGGCCGGGTCGGCCTTCTTGTAGTCGTCGGTGATGGCGTCGACGATCTTGGCTACCGAATCGGGTGAGTACCACTGATGCGGATTGCCGTCCTCGGGGACACCGAGTTGCTTGCCCACGTTCAGTTCCGCGCGGCCCTGGCCGGGATTGGCCGCCAGCAGCTTGTCCGCCCAGGCGTCGTAGCCGATGCCGTTGTCGATGAACACCTTCGCCCCGGCCACGGTCCGCGCATCCGCGGGCGAGGGCTCGTAATCGTGCGGATCGGTGTCCGGATTACTGATGATGCTGGTCACATGCACC
>JAFMQT010000019.1 GCA_017354515.1 Nocardia sp.
CGTTCGACGAGTTTGTCGAACGGGAACAGCCCGGCTTTCCACCATTCGATCAGCTGCGGGATGAGCAGTTGCGCGACTGCGTCGCCTTCGAAGATGCCGAGAATCGTTTTGCCGAACAGGGCGGCGGGATTGATTTCCACGGGTTTTCCCACGCCGACCAGGCCGCATATCCCCGTCATGCGCAGACATTCGACCGCAGAGCCGATCACCGCCGGAACCCCGGTCGTGTCGAATGTATAGTCCGCGCCGCCGCCGGTGAGGGCCCGGATCTCACCCAGCAGATCCAGCTCCGCCCCGGCCTGGAGGACATGCGTCGCGCCCAGTGACAGCGCGACATCCAGGCGGCTGTGATACCGGTCCACCGCGATCACCTGGCCGGCGCCGGCGATCCGGGCGGCCATCACCGCGGCCATACCCACCGCACCCACGCCGAATACGACCAGGCTGGAACCCGGCCGAACCTTCAGCGCGTTGAGGATCGAGCCGGCGCCGGTCTGCATACCGCAGCCGAGTGGGCCGAGCAGGTCCAGCTCCACCTCGCGGTCCACCACGACAGTATTGCGAACAGTGCTGATGGCGTGGGTGGCGAACGACGACTGGCCGAACCAGCGGTGACCGACCGGTAGCCCGGCGGCGTCGACCGCACTTGGTTCGCCGTCGCGCGGATGCCCCATGAAGTTTCGAGCGCGGAACTCGTCGCAGTAGGAGGGCAATGCTGTCAGACAACTACGGCAGGTCCCACAGGAATCGAAGGTCAGCACGACGTGATCGCCGATGGAGATTCCGGTGACACCCGGCCCCACCTGCTCGACAACCCCGGAGCCCTCGTGGCCCAATACCAAGGGGACGGGAACGACGGGCGCATGTCGAATCACGCTGTCGGAGTGGCAGTGTCCGACACCGGCCACCCGGACGAGTAATTCACCCGGACCCGGTGGGGGCAGCTCGATCTCCTCGATGACGTAGTGCCCCTCCGGATCTCGCAGTACCGCGGCGGTAGTGTTCATATCGTCCTCTCTGACAAAGGTTTTCGCGGCTTACCGCAACCGGAACTGCGGCAGCTGCCGGCCCGCCGCAACCGGTTCGAAGAAGACCTCTACCGGCGCCCCGATCGCGACGCGATCCAGATCCTCGGCGGGCATATTGCAGATCAGTCGCAACCCGTCCTGCTCGGCGAGCTCAATCCAGGCCACGATGTAGGGCTGGATGAGTTTGAATGCGGCATTGCGCGCGTCACGCGTGACAGTGAACGTATCGACCCGTCCGTGTCCGCTCACCGCGTCATATCGGAAATCCTCACTGCCACAATGGAAACAGCGGGATACCGGTGGATGGAAGTAGTGCCGGCAGGCCGCGCAGCGCTGAATGACGAGCCGGCCTTCCGCGGCGCCCGCCCAGAATCGTTCCGACAGTGGGTCGGGAACCGGAAGCGGTCTGCGTGGTGCTGATTCGGTATTGCTGGATGCCATATCCCTGTCCACTCAGTATCCCTGTCCACTCCGTCTCAGGGTGACGTCGTCAGGACGACCCCGCGCGCACTGCCCGGGAACCCCCCGGCGGTCACCAGAACGACCTCCGCACCGGACACTTGGCGTGCGCCGGACCTACCCATTACCTGCAGTACACCATCCATGACCTGCGGAACGCCGTGCATCCGGCCCGCGCCCAGATTGCCACCGGAGGTATTCACCGGAAGCGTGCCGTCGAGCCCGATCCGATCCGGGGTAAGGAAGTCGAATCCCTCACCTGCACAGCAGAATCCCATCATCTCCAGCCACAGCGGCACGAAGATACTGAAACCGTCGTACAGATTGGCCACATCGATATCGTCCGGACCGACACGAGCATTGCGATACAGATGCTTCGCGAAAAGCGTTGCGGCTTCCCGAACTTCATCGAGGGTCATGATCTGCGGCGATCCGGCCGCTCGGCGCGGCACCGCCCAGCCGCGCAGATAGGCGGGCCGGTGCGGGAGGTCGGGTGCGCGTTCGGCGGAGGTGATGACGAACGCGCCGCACCCCTGGATCGGAATATCGCAGTCCAGCACGCTGATCGGATCGCTGATCATCCGGCTGGACAGGTAATCGTTCTCGGTCAGCGGTGTGGGCTGATGCTGCGTCCAATAGCCGTGTTCCCACAGCAGACCGTTGTTGCGCGCCTGAATGATATAGGGCGCCATCTGCTCCCGGGTCGTCCCGTATTCGTGCATATACCGCGTCCACAGCTGGGCGAAACGCGCCGGGGCGTCGACACCGTACGGCAAGGTGTACTGGAAACCCTCTGTGGCCTCGGACAATTCGAAATGGCCGTAACGGCCGCTGGGATTGTGCATCGCGCGCACCGCCAGCACGGCTCGGCAGTTACCCGATGCGACGGCATTGGCGCCCTCGATAACCGCGCCGAGGGTGCTGGACCATTCCGGCTCGGCGTGCCAGGTCACGTCCAGGCCCAGATTGGTGATGATGTACTGCGGAGAGACGAAACTCCGCCCGTCGACCCGGCCCGCCCCGTCGAACGGCTGGACCGGGTCGATCACGACCCCTTCGATATCGGCGAGCCGCAGCCCGGCATCGGCCACGGCGGCGCGGGCGGCGTCCAGCGTGAGCCGCCCGAGGCTCACCTCGTCCCGGCGGTGAACTGCCGAATGCCCTACCCCGACGATCGCGGTCCGAGCGGTGTTCGCGCCGCTCACGCTGGGCGCGGAGTGTTGAGCTCGCGGGTGTTGCCGCCCATCACCTGCGCCCGTGTGGTCTCGTCCAGGTCCTTGGTCTCGACGAGGTAGTCCGCCGGATTCGGCAGGCCCTCGATATGCGGCCAGTCCGAACCGAAGAGCACCCGGTCACCGCCGATCAGGTCGACCAGCTCGGACAGTTCGTCCTCCCAGAACGGGTTCACCCAGACATTGTTCTTGAACAGCTCGATCGGGTCCTCTTCGAAGCGGTTCGGCAGCTTGTTCTTCATCATGCCCGCCTTGAGGAACAGATCCGGCAGGAATTTGCAGCCGTTCTCGACCGAGGCGATCCGCACCGTCGGGAAGCGCTCGAACAGCCGGTCGTACATGAATGAGGCCATGATGTCGAATATCGGCCGGTCCTGTGTGAGCCCACGCCAGATCTGGACATCCGAGGCGAATCGAGACTGCTCGCCGTGCGAGGATCCGACCCGGCCGTCGGCATACCCATTGAAGGAATAACCGCTGTTACCCGCGTGGATCACGATCGTGACACCGGTTTCGGCGACCTTCGCCCAGAACGGGTCGAAGACGGGATCGGCAGGTCGGCGGTACCCGTCGGGAGTCAGCACCGAGCGAGGCGGCATCACCAGCGTCGTGGCGCCGTGCTCGGCGGCCCACTCGACCGTCTTCGCCGCCCGGTCGACCAGCGCGAGGCTCACATACGGCGCGGCGAAGATCCGGTTCCGGTAGTTGAACGTCCAGTCCTCCAGCAACCAGGCATTGAACGCCTCAGCGAGCAGCGCGACCGCCTCCGGGTCGTGCTTCAAGGGCTCCTCGTACAACACCGTGGAGGTGGGGAACAGCCAGACCTGGTCGAGCCCCTGCTCATCCATCAGCTTCACCCGCGGTTCGGGGTGGTGGTAGTAGTCCGGAATAGGCTCACGGTCCACCAGATAATCCTGCACCGGAAGTCCCCGGGGGTTACCGCGGAACCATTCGTAGAGCGCACCGGGCTTGGCAATGGGGTCGAACCCCGGATTCGCCACCGAGTAGTCGACCTTGCCGCCCAGAATATGGCGCTTCTTGCCGTCGATCACCGCGCAGTCGATTACGCGCTTGCGCATTTCTGGGTCGATACGGCTGGAAATGGCCTCGAACGGTTCGTAGTAGTGATTGTCGGCATCGAAGATGCGGACAGATTCGGGATTGGTCACGCGCCCATCTCCTCGTGATTTTCGGGAGTGTTCCGATACGGCTTGACTCTCTAAACAATAGAGACTGACAATCTGGGTTGTCAACATGAATAGAGAGGGTGTGACCTGCGCCTCTCAATCGGAGCGAATGCAGCGGATCAGAATCCGTCCAACGACCCCGGCTCGTCCAGCACGCCCGCGCGCTCGTCCACCGGCGGCAGATTCCCGGCGGCGATCTCCCGTACCAGGACGTTGATCGCCCACCTGACCAGCTGACCGGACTCCGCACCGTCCAGGCCGAACTCCTCGCGCATGCGCAGCCACGTCTGGGTCGATCCGAGAATGCGCATCAGCGCCGCGGCCCGCGGCTGGTCCGCCGCATCGAGGTCGGGAAAGGTGCGTTCCACGGCCGCGGAGAACAGTGACGAACGCTCCTGCGGCCGGTTCGCGAAACCTCGGGTATTCGCATTGAACAGCGTATTCGCCGTCACCTCGGCCAAAAAATGCTTGTCCGCATCCTGAAATCCCACTTCCAGGCGGTTTGCCCACTCCTGCAGGGTCGCCGGCGGGCCCGCATAGGGATGCGGATTGCGCACATGATGCTTGAGCGCGGCGACCAGCGCGGCACGATCCGGAAAGTGCCGATAGACCGTCTGCTGTGATACGCCCGCGCTGGTGGCGAGCATCTTGGTCGTGACCTCGTCCCACCGATGAACCTTCAGCAGTTCGCCCAATGCGTCCAAAATCGCGCCGCGAGTGCGCTCGGTCTGCCGTTGCCGCAGCGGCGAGTCATATTTTCGCCCGCCCCGATCGCCCATGACGCCATCCCTCTCATTCCACATCAATAGAGACATCTCTTTTGATTAGAGGGTACCTCCATGGATCGGAACCGGTCCGGTCTCACGTAGGCTGCGCGAGCCGCCCGACATCACGCAGGTCGGTGATCCACGAACCGTTGTCCCGCCAGTCCCGCAGAATCCGGAAATACTCGAACGGCCCGCCCCCGTAAACGACGTGTGCCAGCGGTTTCCCGTCGACGACATGGATCTTGTTGCCCGGCGTGCACGTCTCCGACTCGTCGACGAGCGGCGCCAGCTCCGCGACCCGCTCACACCAGTGCCGTTCGGCCGCCGGGCTCGGCTCGACGGCCGGCACACCCGCGGCGGACGCGGACGTGATGATGTGTGCCGCATGTGCGGCCTGCTCGAGAATCGGCAGGATCGCGCTGACCGTCGGCCCGGCGTGCACCAGGCTCCCGACCATCAGCAGATTCGGGAAGTCCGCCGCCATGATGCCGTGCAGGCTGCGCGCACCGTGTTCCCACTCGTCGGCCAGCAGACTGCCCAACCTTCCCTTTATCGGGAATTCCCCGCTGACATACATGGCGGACTGAAAGACCTGGCCGGTCGCATAGATGAGGCAGTCGACCTCGTATTCGGTTCCGCCGACCACGAAACCGCGCGCGGTGATCTTGTCGACGCTGCGCCCATCAGTATCGATCAAGTGCACATTCGGGCGGTTGAACGCCGGCAAGTACTCATTGTTGAACGTCGCGCGCTTGCATCGGCGATAGAAATAAGGCTTCAATTTGGCCGCGACCTCGGGGTCGGTGATGCTCTCGTCTATCCGCCGGCGAATGCGCTCCATCTGCACGAAATCCTCGGCCGCGTCGGCGGCCTTGATCTCCTCGGGAGTCTCACTGCCGGTCAGCACCGGCGGACCCCAGATCTCGGTCCACTGATCTGCGACCAGGCCCGGTTTGGGTTCCTCGCCGCGCAGAACCCGTTCGAAACTCTCCTGCCGGGACCGCTGCCATCCCGGTGGCAGGCTCGCGAACCAGTCGGTGTCGGTCGGGCCGTCCAGCCGACGATCGACCGCGCACGGAGTCCGTTGCACTACATACAGTTCCGCGGCTTTCCGGGCCAGATTCGGGATGATCTGCACACCGGTCGCACCCGTTCCGATCAGGCCCACGCGCTTATCGCGCAGGTTCTCCAGCTGCTCGCCGGTGTACTCGTAGTCCCAGCGGCTCGAATGGAACGAGTAGCCCTCGAAGGTTTCCAGCCCCGGGATGTCCGGGAACCGCATCATGTGCTGTGCGCCGCCGCCGAGCAGCAGATACCGGGCCGCCCACTCGTCCCCGCGGTCGGTCGTCACGATCCAGCGCAGCCGTTCGCCGTCCCAGGTGGCATCGACCACCGTGGTCCCGAGGAACGACCGCCGCGTGATATCGAAATGGTCGGCCAAATCTATGAGATATGAACGGATCTCATCGCCCACCGTATAGCGCTCTGTCGGAACGTAGCCCGTTTCCTCGAGGTACGGCAGATAGATGTATGCCTCGGTGTCGCACCGCACACCCGGATACCGGTTCCAGTACCACGTTCCGCCGAAGTCGTGCCCCTTCTCCACCAGGGCATAGTCCTCGATACCCGCGCGGCCCAGCTCCACCGCGGAGACGAGCCCGCTGATGCCACCACCGACGATCAGGACCCCGACTTGTGTCCGCACCGGTTCACGGTCGATCTCGTGCGCGTACATGTCGCGGGCGAAGCGGGCGAACTGCCCTTCCCGCGACAGCGGGCGATACCGGTACGCATCGCCGATCCGCTTGGCCCGCTCCTGCGCATACCGCTGCGCGAGCCGGTCGTATTCCGGCGAATCAGCCGGTGTCACACCAGCATTCATGTCAAGACCTCCATCGGTTCCACTCCCGTGCGCCCAGACCTCAGGCGGTCGGCTCGCTGCCCACCACGGAAACGAAGCTGACGCACTCCCCCGGCTGACCGCCGAGATTGTGTGTCAGGGCGAGCTTGCGGCCCTTGTCGATGCTGGCGATGCGACGCTGCTCGGGCGCCTCGCCACGCAGCTGCAACCAGCACTCGTACATCATGCGCAGCCCCGACGCCCCGATCGGATGACCGAACGCCTTGAGGCCCCCGTCGGGGTTCACCGGCAACTCACCGCCGAGATCGAAGGTGCCCGCCAGCACCTCCTTCCAGCCGAAACCCCGCTCGGCGAAGCCGAGGTCCTCCATGAGCACCAGTTCGGTCGGGGTGAAGCAGTCGTGCACCTCGGCCATCGCGATCTCCGCCCGCGGGTCCTGTACGCCGGCCTGCGCGTACGCCTCCCGCGCCGAGGCCGCGACCTCCGGGAAGGTGGTGAAGTCGTAGTCGGGATCGATGGTGCCCCGCGCGGAACCCGCGACGAATGCCAGACCCTTGACGAAGATCGGCTGGTCGGTGTAGCGGTAGGCGTCCTCGGCGCGCACCACGATGGCGGCGGCCGAACCGTCCGAAACACCGGAGCAGTCGAAAATGCCGAGCATTCCGGCGATCGGCGCGGCCTTGGCGATCGTCTCCTTCGGCACTTCCCTGGTGAACTGGGCCCGGCTGTTACGCGCGCCGTTGTAGTGGTTCTTCCAGGCGATCCGGGTGAGCACCTGTTTGAGCTCGGCCTCATCGACCCCGTACCGCTTGCAGTAGGCAGGTGCGAGCAGGCTGAACACCGCCGGGGCGGTGGTCTCCGGCATCGTCCCGTCGTGCGGCATCGTGGCGGGAATCAGACCGGAGAAGCCCGAATCCTTGAGCTTCTCGACCCCGATCGCCATGGCCGTGTCGACCGCCCCCGAGGCCACCGCGTAGCAGGCATTGCGCAATGCCTCCGACCCCGTGGCGCACATATTCTCCACCCGGGTGACCGGCTTGCCCTCGATCCGCAGGACCTTGGACAGGGTCATCCCGGAAATCCCGGACTTCATCGTGCCGAGCCAGTAGGCATCGATATCGTCGCGCGTGACCCCGGCCGAGGTCATGGCCTCACCCGCCGCCTCGATCATCAGATCGTCACCGCTGCGGTCCCAGTGCTCGGCGAATTTCGTGCACCCCATACCGACAATGGCGACTCGGTCCCTGATCCCTCGCGATGCCATCAGAACTCCTCCCCGGCCAGGCGGGCTTTCCAGAAATAGTTGTGAATGCCGTCGGCGGTGATCAACCGGCGGAAAGTCATCTCCACCCGGGAGCCGATGGCGACCTGCTCGGGTGCGGCGTCGGTCAGTTCGAACCGGAAGCGCCCGCCGCCGTCGAAATCGACCACCACCGTGATCACCGGCGGGCTGGGCGAAAATGCCAGGTGATCGACGGAGTAGGTGGCCACCGTGCCGCGCTTGTCCGCGAGCGGGGCCGCAACCATCCGATCGGTCGCATGACAGTTGACGCACACCCGTACGGCCGGCAGATGGACAAACCCGCACTCCTCACAGCGAACCGCCACGAGTCCGAATTTGTAATCCGCCGAGCGCAGCGATGGCGGCGCAGCCGGGCCGGTGGGATCCGGACGACGCGGCGGTTCCTTGGTCAGATGCCCGCGCCAGCTCAGGAAGTCGGCGTAGCGCACAGCGTCGTCACCGGCGGCCACCTGCGCAGCCACCGTCGCGGCGGGACGATAATCCCGGATCGCCTCGCCCACCCGGAAGATCATCGCGGTGGCGCCGTCGGCCAGCGCCACCAGCGCGATCGTCTGTCCGGGCTCCGCCTCGTCGAGTACAGCGCCCAGCAGGACGCCGGGCTGCGCGACTCCGGTATTTCCGATCGAGGCGGCCAGTGAGTCCGCAACCCGCTTGGCTCCGGCGCCCGTCGCGAACGATTTCACCGCGCGCGCATGCGTACCGGCCACGGCCAGTACGTCGACATCGGCGGGGGTGATTCCGGCCTGTTTCAGCGCGTCCGCGTATGCGGCTTCCGCCAGCGGCAGGTAGACGGATTCGCCGAAACGCTCCTCCCATACCCGCGAGGCGGGTGCCCCCTCTAGCCGCCACCGGTCCAGGAATTCCTCGGTGGTGGTGGCGTGGGCGACCAATTCCGCGAGCACGGGACGATCGGAGGCGAACAACATGGCCGCCGCGCCATCGCCACCCTCACGCTCCTCGGCGCCGCCCGGCAGGCCCGTCCGTACATCGCTCAGCGTGACCAGCGTGGGTTGCGTGGATTCGGCCCCCAGCAGCATCGCACCGACTCCGGAACGAACCGATCCGACCATATCCACCGTCAGGGCGGACGAATCCAGCCGCAGCGCCGCGTGCACGATGTTCGCATTGGTCTTGTCGAGATACGGGGGGTGCGTCGTCGCGTACAGCAGGCGTTGCGGCACCACATCGGGTCCGGCCGAGGCGAGCGCACGGCGTCCGGCTGCTACCGCCATCGACGTCACGTCCTCGTCGTAACCGGCGACGCTCCGGCTCCCTTTCGCACCCCCCGACCCCAGCACGGCCCCTATCTCGGACCGCTTCAGGCGGTGCCGGGGCAGGTAGACCCCATAAGCCACCAGGCCGACCATAAGCCATTCCCTTCTTCGATCCGGACCCTGGAACGGTCCGGCCCTGCTTGTGCGCCAACATCTTTCGGGCGCCACGGACGCACAGCGGCATTCGGCGCCGAAGGCGTGAACATCGGTTCCAGCAACACGGGCTATCTGACATCTACACATGTCACTTTATGGCCCAGGCCACCATGCGTCAACCGCGCGGAGGTCGAAGGCGCGCAACGCCTCGTTCCTGTCCGATACGGAATTTATTGCAGCACAAAGTGACCCGATCGACTCCGGACGGCGCCGACAAACTCCGGCGGCGGCCGGGCGAGGCCGGGCCGGATCGTTACTTTGTGGCCAGGGCGGAATCGATACCCGAAATATTGGTGATGACCCAGTTGTGATTCGAATCGATGGTCAGATTGTACGTGGCGGTCGAGTTGATCCCGTCGGGAGCCTGCTGATTCTTCGTCATCACGTTGACGAAACAGTCCACCGTATACAGCCCGTTGGATACCGAACGCACCTTCGCCGCAATGGGTTTCGCGCTCGAGGTCCACTGCAGCGGCGTAATGATCTGTTCCATCGAGGTGGCCGCCTGAGTCAGCCGATTGGACAGCTCGGGCGTCGTGTTCTTGGTCAACTTCGCTCGCCAGCCCGGCAAGTCGTGAAAGTCCATACCAGCGGCGCCGGTCGCGTAATCCAGTGCCACCGATTCCGCGTGCCCCGAATCGGCGTCCCGGCGATGCAGTCCGTCGATCTCATCCGACTTGCTGTACAGCTGCCAGCCCAGCACGGCGATCGCTGCCACGACGGCCACGACGACGACACCGGTTACCAGCGTCTTCACCGAAATGGAACGGGCGGGGTCGCGCACCGGCCGACCGCCCCCAACGGCACTGCCGGACTCGGCTGACTCCGCCGCCGGCTTCTGCTCGTCCCCACTGTCGAGGGCATCGGTATTCGGCTCGGCCGCGTGCTCGGGATCCTCCTTGTCCTGCACGGTGCCCGCCTCCGCTGTTTCGTCGGTCGCTGCTGTCCTGCTCATCATTGATCATTCCTAGTGGAGGTGGTATGAATTCGGGCCAATCTTTCGCCGTTCGGCAATGAATCACCTCCCCGGGACCTGGACGTGCACGGTGATGCTGTGGCCGGAATCCGACGCTGCCAATGCGTTGTCGAGGAATCTACCCATATCGACTGTCCGCAGTGCCGCAGCCCCGGCCTGGGCGGCGGGTAACAGGTCGACACCGAGGGTGTGCAGGTCCGCAGCGCTGTCGTCCAGGAATTTCTGTGCCTGCCCGATGAACGGCGCCGCACCCTGATCGGAATTCACTTTCATCCCGAAACCCCGCATGAAATCGTAGTTGTTGTAACCGTCGCTGAGCGCACCCCCCAGCGTCGGCGCCCCATTCCCGACGCCCGCAAGATCGCCGGGCAGCCACGAACTGTTCCGCAGCAGCGGCTGGATCGTGTTGAACAGTTTGGTCAGACCGCCGACCTGCTTGGTAACGACATTCGCGAGCACGGAGCCCGCATGGGAAAGGTTACCCAGCACCTCGAAATCATCCGGGAGTGCGATATTCATTTCCCGGAAGATATCGGTGATGCGCGCAGGGTCGATCTGCTCCAAGAGGCTGGTGAGCCGCTGCGACAATTCCTTGATGGTCGGCGGCACCACGACGTTCGTGGTCTGGAGATCGGCGTTCGAGCCGAGGTAGGGCCCCTGTCCGTGTGGGAGGACCGCGATATAGCTCTCCCCCAGCGCCGACAGATTGTCGACGCGGTAGTCACTGTCGACCGGAATCCGATATTTCTGGTCGTGCCGCCATTGCACGGTGATGACCCCCATCGAGGAGGTGACCTTCGATATGGCACCGATGGAGATTCCCCGCAGCAACACCGGCGAGCCGACGACCAGTCCGTTGGTATCGGGCAGCGACATCGTGACGGTGTCGGAGCCGCCGGTGCCCGGCATCGGCATACCCTCCTGGTACATGTACCCGAAGGATACGGCGGCGATGGTCGCCATACCGGCGACCGACAGCAGCGTGCGGTTGATCATTGCATCGCCCCCAGCATCCGCAGCACGTTCTCCATATCGCCCACCATCTGATCGCCCTTGGGCGATTCCACCGACGTGATATTCACCGACGGATTCCGCACGAACGGGAGCACGGCGTCACGCAAGAATGCACTCACCTTGTCCGCTGCCGTCGGAGCGGCATCCCAGGTACCGCGCCCGGCGTGCACCGCACCGGCCAGCGAATCCAGCATCGGAACCAACCAGGACCCGTTGAAGAAAAGACTTCCGACCAGTGGCAGCCCCGGTCCGATATGGCCGATCATCACTCGGTCCGACTGCCGCCAATAGTACTGAGCTTTATCGTTGAACATCACCAGGTTCAGAATGTCCGACCGGTCGGCAACCGAACGCGCTGTGCGGTCGAAACCGGAAAGCATGTTGTCGATACTCGCGGTATTATGCCCGAGGTCATGTATATCTTCCGTCATTACGGTGGACAGTTGCCTGATATCTTTCACCGCAGGCATCACGGAATTAATCCGAGACATAGTGTCCTCGACCTTCTGAATATTTCCGCCGTTCACGAAGTACGCCAGCACGGCCATCGTGTCCTCCAATTGCGGAGGTGACGATGTCTGACTCTCGAGAATGGACCCACCGGGCGGCAGGAAATTTTCGTTACCGGTGTCCGGGCCCCGATCCAATCCGACGTACGTGTCGCCGAGGAGAGTGTCCTGCCGAATTGTCGCGTGTACGTCCGACGGCACGCGAGTGCCCTGACTCAGGCCCGCGGTCACGGTTAGATCGGAACCAGTGACCTGGATCTTCTCCACCTTGCCCACCTGCAAGCCGTCCAGCATCACATAAGCACCGGCGGGCAAATTCATCGCGTTCTGGAAATGCAGCTCGATCGTGTAACCTCCCGACGGCGCCTGCGAGCCGACAATCGGCAGTTGCTTCGGTCCCAGCGCACATGACGCGGTCGTGAGCATGCCGGCGCACAGCAACGCTGCCGCTGACCGCTTGGTGAAACGTCCGGCTGATCTCATCGGCTCCCCTTGTGCGCCAGCACCAGATCCAGCAGCGAGGCCGCGGTGGGGGTGCCGTGGCCGAGCTGGACAACCGGCGGAACGACCGCGACGGCCAGCCCTTTGGAACCCGGACTGCTCTGTTGCCGCAGGAAGGCCGCGATCGGCGGCAGCGAGTCCAACAGGCCGGCGATATCCTTCGAGCGGGTGGCGGCCAGATGGATGATCGGGGATAGGCCGAGGTGAACGGTGGGCCACAGGATGTCGCCGTAGTTCTGGTGGACGTCGTAGAGAACCTTCACGGTGTACGCCGCCCCCACAACGACTTTCGACGCAGCGGGCAGTAGATCGACAGCGATGGGCTGTTCCAGCCGCGCCACCTGATCGAGGATGGAGCGAATACTGGCCCACCGCTGCAACGTCTCCTCCGTCAACGGTGCCATATTCGCGATGGACGCACCGAAATCGGCCATCATCTGATCCGGGCTCGCCATCGCCGATGCGGCGTGCTGCATCATCCCGGCGGCATCGGCGCCGTTCCCGCGCAGCGCCGCATCGAGACCGGAGAGTGCGTTCTGAACGCTCTGCCCACCGTTCGACGGCGCGACGGCATTGATGAAGTTCGACGCCGAGCCGGTGACCTCCGAAATACTCTTCGGGGTGAAGGTGTGGTCCATCGCGGTACATTTGCCCGGTGTCAGCGTCGAACCGGACGAATAGTTTCCGACGAGTTCCAGGCTCCGGTCGGCAAGTAGCGATTTGGAACGCGTCACGATCTTCACGTCGGCCGGGAACTTCCGGCCGGAATCGAGCGTGAAGCCGACCTCGACATGATCATCCTTCGACACGATGCGGTCGACCGTGCCGACCTTGAATCCCATCTGCGTAACCGGATTTCCCGCATAGAGACCGACAGAATCAGACATCTCGGCGCAATAGCCGTGCACGGATTCGTGGTGCGGCTCCAGTGTCATTCCGAATGCGTAGCCACCGCCGGCTATGATAATTGCCGCGGCGACGGCGAGGATCATCGGCTTTCGTTTCATCCGCATATCAGCACGTCCGACCTGGAGTAGGGACACAAACATCGGAGGCCAGTAGCGTGCCACCGCCGATCGTCTTCAAGCCCTGGGGGCCGAGCCAGGCCCGCAATCGCTGTTGCAGGCCCTTCATATTGTCCAGTGCGGGCCCGAGATCCTGCTGGAGCGCTGTAATCGAACTCCGGGCCTTCTCGACCGCGGTCCGCAATTCGTCCTTGTGCTCGACATAGAACTTCAAAACCGGGAGCAGCCGAAAGAGAATATCGCCGAGACGCTCCCATGTCTCGTTGAATCCGGCCATCGCGTTATCGTATGTAGAGATCACGATGTCGACTTGGCGCTCCAACTCGAAAACGATATCTCTACTGCGGTTGAAGGTCCCGAGATACTCCGCACTGACGTCCATGATCTTGTGCACCTGATTGCGCTGCTGATCCATCACAGTCGCGATACTGTTCATGCCGTCGATGATCGACTTGATAGAAGTATTGTTGTGCTGAAGCGCGGACGCGATCTGGTCGATATTCGCGTCGATCGTGCCACCCTTGACGTTGTCGGTAACATGCGGCACCGCCTGGAGCACATCGGCGATCGAATATGGAACCTGAACACGATCCACCGGGATGACACCATGCGACGGTAGCGGTATTTCACCGGCCGAGATCAGTGTGACCGCATATCCGCCGACCGGTGTCAGCATGCGGACGTCGATTGTGGAATCGGACCCCACGAAGGTCGATCGGTCGATATTCAGATCTACGCGCACCGCATTCGGTTCGATCGTCATTCCGGACACCTTGCCAACCGTGACCCCGGCGGCCCGGACATCTTCACCGGTGGTGATCGATGCGGCATCGGTCGTCTCGAAGGAGATTACCCGTTGCCCGAGTGGGTGCAGATAGACCGCAGTGGCCGCAACCAATACCCCGATGGCGACGAGGACCACAGCAGCACCGAGCGCGACGACGCTGCCACGAATATTCCGCAGCGCGGCGATACGGGTCCGGAGTAGGCGGACAGCTGCCTTCAGTGAGGATTGCATATCACGACCTCGCTGCCGTTCAAGAGCACCTTCATATCGGTAGGGAGTTTCGCGATCCCGTGACTGCATGACATCGCGCTCGGGTTCGCCTGGAGTGCCGGGACCTGCAGGGCGGCAAAAGCACTCGGAATCAGGTGGAGCGTCGACGCGGCCGCCGATACCGACGAGAACGCATTGGAGAGCAGCTTGTCGACGTTCATATCCGGGCGCAGGCCGAGATCAATCAGCATATTGTCGATCGGTTGCGTGAAGCCAGGCCCCAGTTGCGCCGTTTTGCCGAACAGCGGAAGTACGGTCATGGCCTGGCTCATCGGATATTCCAGGGACTGCAGAAACTCGATGAGATCGGGTGATTTCCCACCCATGGTGGTGGAGAGGCGATCGAGATTCGTGGTGAGAGTAGATATCACCTGTTCGCGATCGCGTGCGTAGTTCATCAGCTTCTGGACGCTGTCCATCATCGGCGCGAGGCCGCCGCCATCACCCTGCAACACCGCGATCGCGTTCTGGGTGAACTGATTGACCTCGTCGGTGCTCATCGTATGTAGCACCGGCTGCAGTCCGTTGAACAATCGAGTGATATCGAAAGACGCCTTGGTCTTGTCCGCCGCAATGTGATGCACAGGATTACCGGGATTACCCGGCACGGACAGATCGATGTACCGGATTCCCGTCAAATTCTCGTATTTGACGGCGAGCACCGTATTCTCGGTGAGCCGGTACGGCTTGGTCAGAGTCAGTCCGACCTTCGCGATATTCTGGCCGTCCTGGTGCTCGAGCCGGATCGATTTCACCTTGCCGATCAGTACCCCCTTGGTCCGCACATCGCCGTCGACGTGCAGGCCTGCCACATCAGTGAAATCCGCAGAATAGGATCCGTCCGCATTGTCGATCGGATTCTTGATGGCGTTGATGATGATGATGAACAACAACACCGCGATTACCGCGACGACCGCAAGTTTCAACAGGCCCACGGTGAGCCGGACCGAGTGACTCATCGTGCACCCTCCTGACCGGGTGTGGCGGGCAGCCCGGCCACCGCCAGCGGTGTCGCCGCGGCCGGAATGTTGTCCAGGACCAGCCGCAGGTTCAGGGTCTTGGCATTGCCGGGGCCGGTGAACGCATTGCGGTATCGATCGGCCAGAGCCGACACCTTCGTCGGCCCCTGCCCGCCAGCCATGACCGTCGGCGTCGCGCCGAGAAGTGCCGCAGCCATCTGGACCGGCGGTGTGAGCTCAGCGTCATGTGACTTCAGCAGTTTTCCAGCCGCGCCGAACAACCCGGACAGGCCCGAGTTCATCGCATCGTTCTCGTCGTTCCAGTAGTCGTCGCCCCGCACCCAGGAGCCGTCCGGATTGTGATTGCTGACATTGTCGTACCACTTGAATAGCGCCTCGATCGCCTGCCCACTGAAACTGGGCAGAACGTCCAGTGTGCGGTCCAGATCCCCCAGTAGCACACTCGGCGCCGCCTGCTGCGTTTTCGCGATGCGATCGGTGAAGACGATCCCGGCCCGAATCCAGGGGGTCAGGCCGTCGGTATACCGGACGACCTTGTTCAGCGTGTCGACCATCGACTGGGTCAACGAACCGCTGACCACGATCGAACCTTTCTCGAGCATGGTCGACATGGTGTAGTCCGCGGCGGCCGTCCGATCGAGAACTTCCCCGGATACGAGCGTGGCGCCCCCGGGCTTCCCGAGAAGGTTGACCGCCGTGACACCGAAATAGTTCTCCGGCCGGAAATCGACGCCAACCGCATCGGTGATTCCACGCACCTCATCGGTGTGCAGGGCGAGATTCATGCGCACGCTGCGGTTGGCGCGGCGAGTCAACGCCGTTATCTCGCCGACCTCGTTGCCCTGCACGATGACCTTGGTCCCCTTGTGCACCCCCGGAGCGACGGCCGGGATATCGACACCCACGTCGATCGTGCTCGACGAGTGGAATGTGGGATGCCATACCCGGTACCCGGCGAAGGACACCACGACAACCGCGATCACCGACACCGCCGCGATATTCAGCATCCAGATCTGATGTCGATCGGAGCCGCGGATGAAGTCCTGGTTCACGGTCCTGCCCATACTCATCCTTTGAATATCAGAACTGGACTGAGGCCCCAGATGGCAACAGTCATAGCGAAATTCAACACCACGATGACCACGAGGCTCGCACGAATCGCGCGACCCGATGCCGCACCCACGCCGGCCGGCCCGCCGGAAGCGAAGTAGCCGTAATAGCAGTGGATGAGTGTCACTGCCGCACAGAATATGAGCACCTTGCCCACGGATGCGATGAGGTCCTGAAAACTCAGAAACATCTTGAAGTAATGTTCATAGGTCCCCGCAGGCTGCTTGTAGAATGTCTTGACCACGGTACTTCCGGTTAAGAAGCCGATCATCAGTGTCATCAGATATCCGGGCAGTACCACCAGCATTCCGCCGATCAAACGAGTACCCACGACGAACGGGATCGCCTGCAGCCCCATCGATTCGGTGGCATCGATCTCCTCCGAAATCCGCATCGAGCCGATCTCCGCCGTCATCCGGCACCCCGCCTGAGCCGCGAACCCGATCCCCGTCATGATCGGAGCAATCACCCGCAGATTCGCAAAAGAACCGATAATGCCCGTCAAGGCACCGAAACCCAGCAGATTGAGCGCGGTGAACGCCTCGATCGCAACGACCGCGCCCACCGCAATCCCCAAGAAGAACATCAAGCTGACGACACCCCCGTCGACGATCAACGACCCACTGCCCCAAGCCATCTCGTTCATCGTTTTCAGCAGTTGCTTACGGTATTGGCGGACGGTTACCGGAAGCAGATACAGCGTCCTGCCGGTGAACACGACTATCTGCCCGAACTCGTGCATCGCATTGGAGAGTTTCCGGCCGGTCGAGCGAGCGGACCGATTCACGACCGACTTTGGTGTCAGGGCTGTCATTCTCGTCGCGTCCATCGTCATGCCAGGTGGGTAGGAAAGAACATCTGCTGAATCTGACTCACCAGCAAATTCGTCACAAAAATGCAGAACACGCTCAGCACCACCGATGCATTCACGGCATTCGCCACACCCTTCGGGCCACCCTTCGCCTCCAAACCACGCAAACTCGCAATCAACACCACAATCCCCGCGAACAACAACGACTTCAACACCGCAAACGCCACATCCGTAGGTGTCGCAAACGCACCGAACGACTGCCAGAAGCTTCCCGGCACCACCCGAGACACGCTCGACGAAATGCCCAACCCCGTCAACACGCCCGCCGCAATGATCAACACACACAACACCGGCGAAATCGCGATCATCGCAATAAACCGCGGCATCACCAATCGCTCCACCGGATCCACCCCCATCACCTGCATCGCATCAATCTCCTCACGCACGGCACGTGCACCCAGATCCGACGCAATCGCCGAGGCCGCCGCACCACTCATCAACATTCCCGCCGCCATCGGCGCACCCTGGCCCACCACACCCAGGCCGCTCGCCGCACCAGCCAACGAATTCGCTCCCACCTGATTCATCAGGCCGCCGACCTCCACGGCCACCTCACCACCAATCGGAATCGCCATCAGCAACCCGGGGAGCGAGGTGACCTTCAGCAGCAGGAGCGTCTGCTCGACGATTTCGATCATGGGTAGGCGGCCCCGAATCAGATCGACAACCACGTACCGGATGACGGCGGCTGTCAACTGTGCCGACCTGCCGATGGTCGCCAGCGACTGGATCGGCGCTTCGCGCAGATAGCGGCCCAGGGAAGGGCCACGACGGATAGGCCCCTCGGGCTCGGGGGTGAGTAGCGGGCCAGTTTGCTGCTCGGACTGGTCCGGTATCGACTGCAGTGTCGAGATCATCGAGCGATTCCTATTCTCTGCGCGCATTGACGACTCGCCGTCTTCCGAGGGACCGAACCGATGGCTCGACCTTGGTAGATACGGTCCACCGTCCGGACTCATGTCCATCAACTATGAACACATTCGACATGTGACATGCGCCATTTGCAGTTGCGTATATATAACTAGATCGGCGATGTCGCGTCAATAGGCGCGCGGGCGGACCAGCGGGGTGGTTCGGTCAGCGCCCGTGAATCCCCTCGGGGCAGTAGAGGTTTCCCGCACGAACTGGTGCCCACTCACCAGCACGTCAAGAACGATCCGACGATCTCGATCCGGTCCGGAACACCGGCGCCAGCGATGTCACCCACACCCGGCTTGCGCTGATACTGCTGGCGGTACCGACCACGTCCCGACCCACACCGGCGCGACATGCTGGCCGACGATCCCTTCACGAAAGCCCTTCGCAGCACCTACAACGATCTCGACGCGGAAAAATCCACCGCACTGTTCGATGACGATTTGGATCCGGTCGCCGCTTCGATGCATCGCGGTGCGCTGGCCGCTGCGGACCATCTGCGGACCGAAGAGGCTTGCGGGATCGATGCGGCTGCTGGAAACAGCGCCTCACCTGCGGCATAGTGGTGCCCCCGGTCGGACTCGAACCGACACTGAACGGATTTTAAGTCCGCTGCCTCTGCCAATTGGGCTACGAGGGCTCGCCCGGGATAGCGTACCTAAGTCGTACGTCCGTCTAGGAATTGTCCGGGAATTTGCCTCAGTGCACGCCATTCATCAGGCGGCTGACCTGCGTAGCCATTAAGTAAACGATGATTCCTATCACAATGGTGACGCCGCCGGTGATCCCGAAGTAGGCGACTTCACGGCTGGGGTCGTAGAACTGCGATAAGACGCCGGACATGGCGGTGCCGAAAGCTACCGACAGGAAGTTCATCGCCATCATCTGGGCGGCATAGGCTTCGGGGGCGAGCTGAGTGGTAACCGCGATGCCGATCGGGGACAGCAGTAGCTCGGAAATGGCGAAGCCGGCCAGGATGACGAAGATCAGCAGGGCCGGAACGGATTTGCCATGGAATCCGGCGAGTGGGACGAACAGCAGGAACGAGGCGCCCATACCGAGGACGCCGTAGGCGAATTTGCGCGGCGTGGTCGGAGCCCCGGTGCCCAGCCGGGTCCACAGCGCGGCGAACACCGGTGAGAGCACGATCACCCAGATCGGTTCCTCCGAGCCGATCCAGTTCGAGGGGGCGGTCCAGCCGAACAGGGTCCAGTTCATCCGCTCGTCGGAATACACCGCCAGCACCGTGAACACCTGCTGGAACAGCGAGAAGAACACCGCGTTGGCCAGGAACAGCGGAATGAACGCGCGCACCCGGACCCGTTCCAGCGCGGTCACTTTCGGGCTGGTGAGCAGCAGGGCGAAATAGCCGACCGACACCGCTCCGACCACACCGGTGGTCACCCAGGACAGATTCGACAACCGCACCAGGCCGGTCCCGATCGTCAGGCCGATGATCACCGCGAGCGCGACGACCACCCCGGCGACCCTGCCGATCTGACTGCGCGGCAGCGGGTTCGGCACTTCACGCCCGTGTTCGCCGAGATTGCGCCGGAACACCGCGTACTGAATCAGGCCCAGCGCCATACCGATCGCCGCCGCACCGAATCCGTAGTGGAATCCGAG
>JAFMQT010000167.1 GCA_017354515.1 Nocardia sp.
GGGCCTGCGGGCCCCGGCCGCCCGCGTCGACCTGGACGGGCACCCCGAGGCCCCGGCCATCGCGGCGGCCCTGCCGCGGGTGCTGGATCTGGCCGAGCGCGGCTTCCTCTGGCTGGACACCGCCGGAGCGGGGCTGCCCACCGCTCGAATCATGCGGTCCGGCAACGGTTCCGAGGAACACGATGGCGGCGATCTGGTGCTCACCGTGCAGCAGGTGCTGCCGTGAGTCAGGCGTTCTCCAGCAGTCGCTGTTTGAGTTCGTAGGCGGCGGCCCGGGGATCGCTCGCCGCGGTGATCGCGCGCACCACGACGATCCTGGAGGCACCCGCGGCCAGCACCTCGGGCAGTCGCTCGGCGTCGATTCCGCCGATCGCGAACCACGGACGCTCGGTGAGGGAATCGGCGGTGGACCGGATCAAGTCGATTCCGGCGGCGCCGCGGCCCGGTTTGGTCGGGGTATTCCACACCGGCCCGGTGCAGAAATAGTCGATCTGGTCGTCGACCATGGCCAGCCCCGCCTGATTGCGGTTGTGGGTGGAGCGGCCGATCATCACATTCGGCCCGACGATCGCCCGGGCGTATGCCGGCGGGAGATCGCCCTGGCCCAGATGCAGGACATCGGCTCCGGCCGCCGCGGCGATATCGGCGCGGTCGTTGACCGCGACCAGTGCCCCGTGCCGGCGGGCCACGGTCTTCAGTTCGGCGAGTGCGCCGAGTTCGGCGGCGGCCTCCAGCGGCCCGAATTTCTTCTCCCCGGCCGACCCCTTGTCCCGTAACTGGATGATGTCGACGCCGCCGGACAGTGCCGCCTCGGCGAACGCGGCCAGATCCCCGGTATCGCGCCGGGCGTCGGTGCACAGGTACAGCCGGGCCGAGGCCAGGCGCCGGTGTGGTGAATTCGGACGTCGCGGATGGGCGGGTTGCACGGTGGTGACGTTAGCCGCGCTACCGTGGAGAGGCGAAACGCAGGGCATTCCCGCACCGATGGCGGCCGCGCGGGGACGTCGACCTCCCGGGACGGCCGGCACCGCAAGTCCGGGGCTCCGGGATCGAGCGAGGTGGAGTGATGCGAAGTCTGGCCGTCGTGGGCGGGGGTGTGATCGGGTTGTCGGTGGCCTGGCATGCCGCCGAACAGGGCTGGTCGGTCACGCTTTTCGATCCCGCGGCCGGGTCCGGTACCTCCTGGGTGGCCGGCGGCATGCTCGCCCCGCTGTCGGAGGGGTGGCCGGGCGAGGACGAACTCCTCGAATTCGGTGCCGCGGCACTGCTGCGCTGGCCCGCGTTCGCGGCCCGGATCCGCGATCTGACCGGCGTGGACGTCTTCGTGGCCCGGCAAACCCTGACCCTCGCGCTGGACGGCGCCGACGCCGCCGATCTGCGCACCGTCGCCGATTTCAGCGCCGGCCACGGCTATCGGATGACATTGCTGGACCGGGCGGGGGTGCGGGCCGCGGAATCCGGTCTGCCCCGGACGGTCCGAGCCGGACTGCTGGCCGATGAACCGGCCGTGGATAACCGGATGCTGGTGACGGCCCTGCGGCACTGTTGCGAACGGGCCGGTGTGCGTATCCGCGCCGAATCGGTGGCGGCGGTGCACGAGCTCGAGGCCGATCAGGTCGTGCTGGCCGCGGGGTCGGCGACCGCGCGACTGTGGGATCTGCCGGTGCGGCCGGTCAAGGGCGAGATCCTGCGGCTGCGGCAGCGCCCCGGGACCCCCGCCCCGCCGGAGCGGGTGATCCGCGCCCGGGTGCACGGCCGCCCGATCTACCTGGTTCCGCGCGCGGACGGCGTGGTGGTCGGCGCGACCCAGTACGAGGCCGGATTCGATACCTCGGTGACCGTCGCGGGAGTTCGGGATCTGATCGCCGACGCCGAGGCGGTCCACCCCGCGATCGGCGAATACGAACTCGCCGAGGCCGGCGCGGGTGTGCGGCCCAGCACCCCGGACAATCTGCCGCTCATCGGACGGCTCAGCGGCCGCGTCCTGGTCGCGTCCGGGCATGGGCGCAACGGAATCCTGGGGGTGCCGATCACCGTGGAGGCGGTGGCGGCGCTGCTCGCCGGCGACACCCTCGCCGAGGCGAAAGCCGCCGACCCCCAGCGCTTCAGCTCATACCGAGGAGGTAATCAGTGACGATTCCCGTCGCCGTCACCGTGAACGGCACCGAGCACGAGTTCGAGCGGGCACTCACCGTGCGCGAAATACTGGAACGGCTGGACCTGCCCTGCCGGGGCATCGCGGTGGCCGTGGACGGTACGGTGTTCCCGAAGTCCCGCTGGGACGAATCGGTCGGCCGCGGCTGGCAGATCGAGGTGCTCACGGCGGTTCAGGGTGGTTGAGGTGACTGTGCACCGAACCGCCGGCGCGGACCCGCTCGACCAGGGGCGGACCGCGGTCCTCACCGAACCGTTGCGCATCGCCGACCGCGACTTCGGATCCCGGTTGATCATGGGCACCGGCGGCGCGGAGAATCTCGCGGTGCTGGAACAGGCCCTGGTCGCCTCCGGAACCGAACTGACCACCGTGGCGATGCGCCGGGTGGACGCGGCGGGCCGCACCGGAGTCCTGGATCTGCTGCGGCAACTCGGCATCGCGCCGCTGCCCAATACCGCCGGCTGCCGCACCGCCGCCGAGGCGGTCCTGACCGCCCAGCTCGCCCGCGAGGCCCTCGACACCGACTGGGTCAAACTCGAGGTGGTCGCCGACGAGCGCACGCTGCTGCCCGACGCTATCGAATTGGTCGACGCCGCAGAGCAATTGGTGGACGACGGTTTCGTGGTGCTGCCGTACACCACCGACGACCCGATTCTGGCGCGCCGGCTCGAGGACGCCGGCTGCGCCGCGGTGATGCCGCTCGGCGCGCCCATCGGCACCGGTCTGGGAATCGGCAATCCGCACAATATCGAGATGATCACCGAGGCCGCCGGGGTGCCGGTGATCCTGGACGCGGGCATCGGCACCGCCAGCGACGCGGCGCTGGCCATGGAACTGGGGTGTTCGGCGGTGCTGCTGGCCACCGCGGTCACCCGGGCCCGCAATCCGGTGCGGATGGCGGCGGCGATGGCCGCCGCCGTCGAGGCCGGATATCTGGCCTCGGGGGCCGGACGCATCCCCAAGCGGTTCTGGGCCCGAGCATCATCACCGTCCCTGTGACATTCTGGTGCCCATGATCGAATGCAGAGGTCTGACCAAGCGGTTCGGCAATACCGTCGCCGTCGACGACCTGTCGTTCAGCGTCACGCCCGGCAAGGTGACGGGGTTCCTGGGCCCCAACGGCGCCGGCAAATCGACCACGATGCGGATGATTCTCGGGCTGGATCGGCCGACCGCGGGAACCGCGCACATCCAGGGAAAACCGTACGGTGAGCTGACCTCTCCCCTGCGTACTGTGGGGGCGCTGCTGGATGCGAAATGGGTGCACCCGAACCGTTCGGCCCGCTCACATCTGCGCTGGCTGGCGGCCGCCAGTGATATTCCGCGGTCCCGGGTCGACGAGGTGCTCGCGCTCGTCGGTCTCACCGAGGTCGCCGGTAAGCGGGCCGGGGGGTTCTCACTCGGTATGTCGCAGCGGCTGGGCCTGGCCGGGGCGCTACTCGGTGATCCGCCGGTGCTGCTGTTCGACGAGCCGGTCAACGGCCTGGACCCGGAGGGCATCCTCTGGATCCGCCGGTTCATGAAGCGGCTGGCCGAGGAGGGGCGCACCGTCCTGGTGTCCAGTCATCTGCTCTCGGAGATGGCGCAGACCGCGGACCATCTGATCGTGATCGGCCAGGGAAAGCTGATCGCCGATACCGATGTCTCGAAATTCGTCGCCAGTTCCTCGGAAGCGACTGTGCGCGTGCGCAGTCCGCAACAGGACAAGCTGCGTGAGCTGCTCGCGGCGCAGAATTTCGCCGTCCGCGAGGAACAATCTGCGCTGATCGTCACCGGCCAGACCAGTGATGCCATCGGCAAGCTGGCCGGCCAGAACGGCATAACCCTGTATGAGCTCGCGCCACAACAGGCATCACTGGAGGAAGCGTTCATGCGGATGACCGGAGGTGCGGTGCAGTACCACGGCGCGGGTATTCAGCAGGTCATGGGAGGTGTGCTGTAGTGGGCATCGTCGAAGCCGAACGCATCAAACTCACCACGACCCGTTCGCCCTGGTGGTGTTCGGCGATCGTGGTCGTGATCGGCGTGGGATTCGCGATCATCGCGGGATTCGCCGCCAAGAGCGCTGACCACCCCGGCGTCGTCAGCGTGCACACCGTCACCGACGGTGTGGGTCAGCTCGGCGTCATGGTGCTGATGATCATGGCCGCGTTGACGGTGACCAGCGAATACCGGTTCGGGATCATCCGCAACACCTTCCTCGCCGAGCCGAATCGCGCCGAGGTGCTGGTGGTCAAGGCCCTGATGACCGCGATCTACTCCGCGGTCGTGACGCTGGTGCTGAGCCTGGTGGCCTTCCTGGTCGCCAAAATGGTGGCCGGGGATTCGGCGCCGCTGACCCTGAGCTCGGATACCGATTGGCGGGCGATCTACGGTAACGCGATCTACGCCTTCCTGGCCGCGATCCTCGCCGTCGGTGTGGGTGCGCTGGTGCGGCAGTCCGCGGCGGCGATCTCGCTGATCGTGCTCTGGCCGCTGCTGGTGGAGAGCCTGCTCGGCGGTATCGGCAGTTTCGGCCGCACGGTGAATCCGTTCTTGCCGTTCGCCAATATCAATCACTTCCTCGCCGATTCGACGCAGTCGAACTGGCATTGGGGCCCGTGGGGCGGTCTGGTGTATTTCGCCGCCTTCGTGGCGATCGTCTTCCTCGCGGCCCTCATGCTCCTGGACCGCCGCGATGCCTGATCTCGGAGAGGTGGCAGGGCGGCGTTCATTGGCTACGCTCATGAGGTGAGTGACATAGCCTCCGGCGATGGCGAAAATCCGTCCAGCGCAACCGCTTCACCCAAGCGTCGCCGGGCCGGGCAGTTCTCCGAGTTGGTGGCGGCGGCCAACCAGCACGTCGACGTGATCGGAGCCATTCGCAAGGCCCGTGCGAGCCTGCCCGGCGACCCGTCGTTCGGCGACCCGCTGTCGGTATCCGGGCCGGGCGGTCCGCGGGCGGTGGCTCGCGCGGCCGACAAGTTGGCCGGTGATAGTCCCAGCGCCGCGAAGGAGCTGGGGTTGGGTGCCCTGCAGGTCTGGCAGGCGATGCTGGAGCGAGTGGGGCGCGGTAAGGGGACGACCGAGGTCACGCTGCTGTTCACCGATCTGGTGTCGTTCTCGCGCTGGTCGCTGTCGGCCGGCGATGAGGCGACGCTGGAGTTGCTGCGGGCGGTGGCCAGCGCGATCGAACCGCCGATCGTGGACCGTGGCGGTCAGGTCGTCAAACGCATGGGGGATGGGGTGATGGCGGTCTTCGCCAGCCCCGACAGTGCGGTGCGTGCGGTACTGACCGCCAAGCGGAACCTCGCCGCGGTCGATATGGACGGCTACCGCCCGCGTATGCGCGCGGGTCTGCACACCGGAAGTCCGCGCGAGATCGGCGGTGACTGGCTGGGTGTGGATGTCAATATCGCGGCCCGGGTGATGGAGGCCGGCGGCAACGGTAAGACCATGATCTCCGAGACCACCCTGGCGGCGCTGGACGAGCGAACGCTCACCGACCTGGGTGTGGTGGCCAAGCCGTATCGGCGCGGTGTGTTCGCGGCGCCGCTGAACGGGGTCCCGGACGGGATGCGGCTGTTCCGGCTGGTCACCGACAGGGGTGATCGTGACAGGGGCGAGCGCGGCGATTAGGACGCACCGAGCGCTCGACTCACCACCACGCGGCGGCGCCGGCCACGGCCAGCACCGCGCAGACCCCCAGGATCACCGCCAGCACCCGGTTGTTCTTCCACATGGTGCCGGCGCCTCCGGCCAGAAAACCGGCCAATGCGAGCAGGACTACGACGATGACGGAGTGGGACACTCCCACATCTTCCCCGGCGCCATCCGAGCACCTCGAACCGGCCGCTGACCAGCCACATTCGAAATTAACAAGCACGCAGGCTTGCTTTTTTCTCGACCCGGTGTGACGCTGGAGCCGTCGCGGCGAGGCCGCCGCGGCCGGATCTCGGTGAGGAGGCGGCGCAGCGATGGCAAATCTGGGGGCCGACCCGGAAATCCTCCGGATCGGCAACTGTTCCGGGTTCTACGGCGACCGGGCGAGTGCCATGCGGGAGATGCTCTCCTGCGGGTCGCTCGATGTCCTCACCGGTGACTACCTCGCCGAATTGACCATGTTGATTCTGGGCCGCGATCGAATGCGAGATCCCGCGCTCGGCTACGCCAAGACGTTCCTACGCCAGCTCGAGGACTGTTTCGGCGTGGCGCTCGAGCGCGGTGTGCGCATCGTCGTCAACGCCGGGGGCCTCAACCCGGCCGGTTTGGCGCAGCGGGTCGGCGAGTTGGCGGACACCCTCGGTCTGACCGCGAAGATCGCCCACGTCGAAGGCGACGATCTGCTGCCGCGCGCACCGGAATTGGGTTTGGGAACCCCGCTGACCGCCAACGCGTATCTGGGCGCGTGGGGTATCGCCGAGGCCTTGAACGCCGGCGCGGATATCGTCGTCACCGGCCGGGTCACCGACGCCGCGCTGGCCGTCGGTCCCGCCGCCGCCCATTTCGGTTGGGTCCGAGACGATTACGACGCGCTCGCCGGTGCGGTGGTCGCCGGACATGTCATCGAATGCGGAACCCAGGCCACCGGCGGCAATTTCGCCTTCTTCACCGAAATACCCGATCTCGGCCGTCCCGGGTTCCCGATCGCCGAGGTCCGCCGCGACGGCAGCAGTGTCATCACAAAACACGACGGGACCGGCGGTGCGGTCACCGTCGACACCGTCCAGGCGCAGTTGATGTACGAGGTCCAGAGTGCGCGCTACGCCGGACCGGATGTCACCACCCGCCTGGACAGCATCGCGCTCGCGGACGCGGGACCGGATCGGGTGCTGATCAGCGGCGTCACCGGTGAGGCGCCACCGCCCCGGCTGAAGGTTTCGCTCAATACCCTCGGCGGATTCCGCAATGAGATGACCTTCGTACTGACCGGCCTCGATATCGAGGCCAAAGCGCAACTGGCGCAACGACAGTTGGAGAGCTGGCTGCCGGTGCGCCCCGCCGAGCTGGACTGGTCGCTATCGCGCCTGGACCGCCCGGACGCCGAGACCGAGGAACAGGCCAGTGCCCTGCTGCGCTGTGTGGTGCGCGATCCCGATCCGGAGAAAGTCGGTCGCGTATTCTCCAGTGTCGCCGTCGAATTGGCCCTGGCCAGCTATCCCGGTTTCACCCTGACCTCACCACCCGGAAAGGGTGCGCCCTACGGGGTGTTCACCGCGGGCTATGTCGACGCCGGCGAGGTCGCGCACACCGCCGTCCTGCCGGACGGCTCCCGGATACCGGTAGCGCCTGCCGGGCAGACCATCGAACTGGCCGAGGTGCCCACACCGGAACTACCGGAGCCGTTGCCGTACAACGAAACCCGTCGTGCTCCGCTCGGCACCATCGCGCTCGCCCGCAGCGGCGACAAGGGCGGCAATGCGAATATCGGTGTCTGGGTGCGCACCGACGAGCAGTGGCGCTGGCTGGTACACACCCTCACCGTCGACCAGTTGCGGCGGCTGCTGCCCGAAACCGCCGAGCTGACCGTCATCAGGCACGTTCTGCCCAATCTGCGGGCGGTCAACTTCATCGTCGAGGGGCTGCTCGGACTCGGCGTCGCCTACCAGGCCCGATTCGATCCACAAGCCAAGGGACTCGGTGAATGGCTGCGGTCCCGACATGTCGATATACCAGTGGAGTTGCTGCCGTGAATGTGTGGAATTCGCCCGAACGTCGTGAATTGCGTGCGACCGTCCGCGGTTTCGCCGAGCGCGAGATCCTGCCCTACCTGGACGAGTGGGAGCGCGCCGGGCAGATCCCGCGCGAACTGCACAAGAAGGCCGGAGATCTGGGCCTGCTCGGCATCCAGTTCCCGGAGTCGGCGGGCGGCGCCGGTGGTAACGGCATCGACGGTGCCGTGGTCGCCGAGGAGATGCACTACGCGGGCTGCTCCGGCGGGCTGTTCGCCTCGCTGTTCACCTGCGGAATCGCGGTCCCGCACATCATCGCCTCCGGTAATATCGAGTTGATCGACAAGTGGGTGAAACCCACCCTGGCCGGGGACACCATCGGCTCGCTGGCGATCACCGAACCCGGCGGCGGCTCCGATGTCGGGCATCTGACCACGAGCGCCGTCCGCGACGGTGACGACTATGTGGTCAACGGCTCGAAGACGTTCATCACCTCCGGTGTGCGCGCCGATTTCGTCGTGACGGCCGTGCGCACGGGAGGTCCTGGTGCGTCCGGTGTTTCGTTGCTGCTGGTCGAGAAGGACCGTCCCGGTTTCACCGTGAGCCGCAAACTGGAGAAGATGGGCTGGCTGGCCTCCGACACCGCCGAACTGTCGTATGTGGATGTGCGCGTTCCGGTCTCGAATCTGATCGGCGCCGAGAACACCGGATTCGCCCAGATAGCCCAGGCTTTCGTCAGTGAGCGGGTGGGGCTGGCGGTGCAGGCCTACGGCCACGCCCAGCG
>JAFMQT010000514.1 GCA_017354515.1 Nocardia sp.
CCAGCTCATAGGTGGCCAGCATGATCGGGTAGGCACCCGCGTCGGTCGGCTTGTAGAAGGAGTTGGTGTCCAGGACCAGGTCGTTGCCCTGGCCGGAAACCTTCACCGAGGCGATGGCCTTGCCCGCGCTGTCGACATTCAGCGGAACCGGCTTGCCGGCCGAGGCGTCGGTGATGATCGAGGCCGTCGACAGGTTCTGCGATTTGGCGAAGGACCACTCGTTGTAGGTGATGGCGCCCTTGGTGCTCTTGATGGCGGCCGAGGTGCCCTCGTTACCCTTCAGGCCCTCACCGGTGCCGCCGGCGAAGGTCTTGCCCGCGCCCTTGCCCCAGGCGCCGTTGGACGCCGAGTCCAGGTAGCGCTGGAAGTTGTCGGTGGTGCCGGACTCGTCGCTGCGGTACAGCACGTGAATCGCATCGCCCGGCAGGTTCACGCCGGGGTTCAGCGCCGTAATGGCCGGATCGTTCCAGTTCTTGATGGTGCCGTTGAAGATCTTGGCGGCGGTCGGGCCGTCCAGGGCCAGGTTGCTCACGCCGTCCAGGTTGTAGGTGATGGCGACCGGGCCGAATACCGTCGGCAGATCCCAGGCCGGGCCACCACAGCGCGCGGCGGCCTTCTCCGGCTCACCCTTCTTGGGGTCCAGCGCCGAGTCCGAACCACCGAAATCGGTCTGGTTACCGACGAATTCGTTCACACCGGCACCCGAGCCGCTGGAGGTGTAGTCCAGCTTGGAGCCGTCGCAGTTCTGCTCGTAGGCGTTGATGAAGCGGTCCATCGCGTTCTTCTGCGCGGAGGATCCGCTGGCCTTGAGAGCCTTCTTGCCGCCGCAGGCGACACTGCTGTTGGCGGCCACCCCACCGGACGAGGTGTTGTCGTCACTACCGCAGGCGGACAGGGTCAGGGCGCCGGCAACCGCCAGGATGCCGAGCAGAGCGCCGCTACGCTTCAGATTCACGTGTTCCTCCGGAAACGCGTACACGTCCGATCCCTCAACGACCGGACGGGTCCCAAAGGTGGCCCTCCCGTAGGAACGGGCGCACCGAGCAGCGGGTGCCGCCCACAAGTAACGTAAATTCGGCCGGTTGACAGCGAGGCCTGGACGAGTAAACGCAGGGTGAACAACCCGGCCTATTTGCGGTTTCAATCTATGAGATTTGCCGCATTTTCACTCCAGGCATACCGGACGGGTTACGTGGGTCACCCAGCCGTCGCGGACGGCCGGGTTACCGGCCCGCGGACGGGAAGGATCACGAGAGCCGAATCAGGGCGTCGCGTAGGCGGCGTCGATATGCGCGGTCGCGAATCCCAGCCGGGTGTAGGTGCGCACGGCCGCGGCATTATCGGCCTCGGTATACAGCAGCACCTCCGGCAGCCCGCGATCACGCAGGTAGTGCAGGCCCGCAAGGGTCAGGATCGCGCCCAGCCCCCGGCCCTGCACGGCCGGATCGACCGCCACCACATAGACCTCGCCGACCGCGTCCGGACCGTGTTCGCCGGGTTCGTGCACCTTGGTCCAGTGGAAGCCGAGAATGCGGCCGGGCTCGCTCCGGTCGACCGCGATGAACAGGCCCTTCGGATCGAACCAGGACGCCGATCGGCGAGCCTGGATCTCGCGCCCGCTCCAGCCGCCCTGCTCCGGATGCCAGTCGAAGGCCGCATTGTTGACCCGCAGGATCTCGGCGTCATCGGCCGGTCCGGCATACGTTCGCAGGATCAGATCCGCGGGCACCAGCAGCGGCGGTAGCTCCGCCGTTGCCGCATCCCCCGCCAGCGGACGCCGCATCTGCCACAGTTCACGCACCACGCTCAGCCCCAGCCGTCCGGCTACCGCGCGTGCCGGAGCCAGATTGCCGTGCGCCCAGATCCGGGTTCCGGGCCCGCCCGCCGACAGCGCCGCGGCCACCAGCGTGGCCCCGATCCCCCGCCCGCGTGCCCGGGGGTCGACCACCGCTTCGGCCATCGCGGGGTGATCACCATGTGCCGCAACGAGATTCGCGTACGCCACCAGTTCACCGTCGCGTTCGACCGGGAGGTGGCTGGTGCCTTCGTGCCCGTCGGTCGCGGTCAGCGACAACACGGCCTGTTCGGAGATCGGCGCCACACCGTCGGCGGCCTGAGCCCGCTCGACGAGTTCGGCGATTCGCCCGGCGATTCGCGCCTGCGGGCCGGTGGTCCATTCCGGGGTCTGCTCGTTCACACCGTCCTCAACATTCGATCGCGGACACCGATTCCATTCCCCCGCAGCCGGTTACGACGGGGTGCCGTTGAACTGGGGCAGCGGCGAATCACCGGAATCCTCGTCCTCGTCGCCGGGGCCGGCGGTTTCCACCGCCTTGGCAGTGGCCGATCGGGCCGGTCGCACCGCCTTGTATCCGACATTGCGCACGGTACCGATCAGCGATTCGTATTCGCTGCCGAGTTTGGCGCGCAACCGCCGCACATGCACATCGACGGTCCGGGTACCGCCGAAGAAGTCATAACCCCAGACCTCCTGCAGCAGTTGCGCGCGAGTGAAGACGCGGCCGGCGTGCTGCGCGAGGTATTTCAGCAGCTCGAATTCCTTGTAGGTCAGGTCCAGCGGGCGACCGCGCAGCCGCGCGGTGTAGGTGCCCTCATCGATGACCAGCTCACCGAGGGTGATCTTGCCGGTGTTCTCCGGACTGGTGGCACCGCCCGTGCGGGCCACCAGCAGTCGCAGCCGGGCATCGAGCTCCGCCGGCCCCGTCCCCGGCAGCAGAATATCGTCCAGACCCCAATCGGCACTGACCGTGACCAGCCCACCCTCGGTCAGCACGGCCACGACCGGCACCGATGACCCGGTACTGCCCAGCAGCCGGCACAGCCCGCGCGCGGCGGCCAGATCGGTGCGGGCGTCGACCAGCGCCACATCGGCGGTGCCCGCCTCCAGCAGCGAGGCCACCTCGGTCGGCGCGGGACGAACGGTATGCGGTAGCAGCGAAAGGGACGGCAGCACACCGTCCGGGTTCGGGTCAGAGGTCAGCAGGAGCAGCTCCAACAGCCTCTCCTCCCAATCTGGCAGGTCCGCGCCAACCACGACGTCGATCGCGAATCCATGCGCGTCAGCACAGATAATTCGTGCCTACATTAGCGCGTGCGCTACGACGATCCCGCTTTCCACGCCCGCCCGTCCCCGCAGACCAGCGAGAATGGTGCCGGACGGTACCCGATGCCCCGGTGAGGGCCGCGGCGTGGGCAGATATCGTTTATTCGGTGGTACGCGGCGTTCGTGCCCGGAGGCCTCGATTCGGAGTATGTGGATGAGAAAACTGATCGTCGGACTACTGCTGGTGGTCGCGATCGCCGTGGTGGTCGACTTCACCGCGGCGGCCTACT
>JAFMQT010000515.1 GCA_017354515.1 Nocardia sp.
GAGCTGGCGGCTCTACTGCGGGTGCGCCACGATCAGTTGTCGGTGGCGCACCGCAAGATCGCCCAGCGGGTGCTGGCGGATTCGGAATCCGTTGCGTTCCTGACCGTATCGGAATTCGCCGCCGAGATCGGCGTCAACGAGGGCACCATCGTACGGTTCGCGACCGGGCTGGGGCTGAAGGGCTATCCCGGGTTGGTCCGGCTGTGCCGGGAGCGGCTGCGGCAACAGGCCCAGCTGCTGCGCCGTTTCGAGGATCTGGAAAGGCTGGCTGCCGAGGGCGCCGTTCCACGGGATCGTTCCCTGGTCCTCGATCAGGCCAATCTGGTTCGGTCGTTCGCGGCCGTCGATGCAGCACACTGGGATTCGGCGGTGATCGGCCTGGCGCGCGCACCGCGGGTCCATGTGCTGGGGCTGCGCAAATGCCATGCCCCGGCGTATCTGTTGGGTTATCTGCTGGGACTGGTACGGGAAGAGGTCGTCACCCTCTCCGGCGCGCTGGGCGGGTTGCCGGATGAACTGCGCCGGGTGCGGCCGGATGATTGTTTCGTGGCCATATCGATCGACCGCTACAGCCGCGATACCGTCCGTGCGGCGGAGTGGGCCGCTCGGCGCGGCGCCCACGTGGTGGCATTGACCGACACCCCCGCCTCACCCTTGGCCGAACGCGCGCGGGACGCGTTCTACATCGAGGCGGCCAGTGCCACCGTATTGCGTTCGATGACCGCATTCACCGCCATGGTTCAGGCACTGACCGCCGAGGTCACACACGCACTCGGACATCAGGCGCGCGACACCCTGCTCGAGGAGGAGGGATTGCTCGAGGAATTCGGCGCGTACACCGGCTACCCGGATGATTGATGACGCATCAAAACGAGCACTGAGGTTCTCGTGACCGGCCGAAGCGCAGGCCCGCGCCGATAGCGATCAGGGTGACCGTTGAACTCAGCAGCAGGGGATTTCGGTTGCCGGGTGTGACCGCCATGGCGATGACGATTGTGACCAGGACGGCGACGATCGCCCACGGCAGGTAGGGCGCCCCCCACATGCGGACCGGGAGCGCCGCGATCTGTTCCGGTGATTGACGGCGTCGCCCGGCGATGTGGGTCAGGCAGATGCACAGGTACACCACCACTGCCAGCGCGCCCGAAGATCCCAGCAGAAAAGTGAAAACTGTTGTGGTGGAGAGGAAATAGTTGGCGACGACGGCGGCGAACCCCACACTCGCGGCGATCAGGACCGCGGTCGCGGGAACTCCGCGGACGGTGGTGCGCGCCAGCCGGCGCGGCGCCTGGCCGGATTGTGCCAGCGCGAACAGCATGCGCGAGGACGAGTAGATTCCGGAGTTCAGACAGGACAACACGGCAGTGAGCACGACCACATTCATGATGGTTGCCGCCGCTGGGATGCCCAGTCGGGACAGCACCGCCGTATAGGGGCTCTGGGTGACCTGGGTCGCATTCCATGGCAGCACCGTCACGATGATGAGGATCGACCCGACGTAGAACACCAGTACTCGTGCGCTGAGGCTGCGCATACTCCGGCGGATCGAGCGGACCGGGTCCTGGGTCTCGCCGGCGGCGACGGTCACCATCTCGGTGCCGAAATACGAGAAGAACACCGTCAGGCTGGTGATCAGCAGCGGCATCACGCCATGAGGTATAAATCCGTTGTGGCCCCGCAGATTCGATAATCCTGGGGTCGGGAAGTGCGGGAACGCACCGCATATCGCGGCGATCCCGATCCCGATGAACACCACGACCGCCGCCACTTTGATAATCGCGAGCCAATACTCGAGGTGGGCGAACCGGGATACCGCGGTCAGATTCACCGCGGTCAGCGCCGACAGGAATATCAAGGCGTACAACCAATTCGGGATCCCAGGTGCCAGGTTCGAGGCGATCGCCGCGCCGGCCACAGCCTCGAATGCCACGGTCATACACCAGTGGTAGCTGTACACCCAGCCGACGGCCAGCCCCGCCCAGGGGCCGAGCTCGCGGCTCGCGTAGCCGGCGAACGACCCGGTTTCGGGATGGGCGGTGGACAGTTCGGCCAGCATGCGCATCACCCCGATCACCACCAGACCGGTGGCCAGATAGACCAGGACCACGGCGGGGCCGCCGCTGGCGATGGCCTTACCGCTGCCCACGAAAAGTCCGGCACCGATCACTCCGCCCAGCCCGATCATGGTCAGCCGGCGAGTATCGATGCCACGGCGCAGGGGTGCGATATGCGAGTCGTTGTCGGTCATGGCGATCACTTCCAGAATGGTCCGGATCCCGGACATGAGACACCGCGACGCCCCTTCCACGCAATGGGAATTGCCAGTACTGGCAAGCATGCAATTCTTGTTGCACACAGTGTGAGCGGGGCGCTCCGTTCAACACCTGCGTCGAAAGGATCGTCCATCGTGTCCACCGTCCTCGTGAGCCTGACCGACGCGACCGTTCACTTGAAACTCAACCGCCCGGAGCGGCTCAATGCCGTCAACGAAGCGCTGTACGGGAGGCTGCTCTCGGAATTGGCTGCCGCGGACCGTGATCCGGCGACACGGTCTGTGGTGCTGTCCGGTGTCGGCCGGGCGTTTTGCGTCGGCGCGGATCTGCAGGCACATTCCGAGGGGACCCGCACCAGGCAGGATCAGGCGCACTATCTCGATCTGGCGCAGCAGGTGTGCCGCCAGATCCAGACGATGTCGACCCCGGTGGTGGCGGCGGTCCATGGTTACGCTCTGGGCGCGGGCGCCGAAATGGCTGTGAGCGCGGACTTTCTGGTCATGGCCGACGATGCGCTGATGGGATTTCCCGAGGTAGGGCTCGGAACCTTCGTCGGTGGCGGAGTCACCCACCGGCTGCCGCGCCTGGTCGGGCTGCGTCGAGCCACCGATCTACTGATGCTCGGCGAACGATTCACCGGCACTCAGGCTTATGACTGGGGTCTGACGTTCGCGACCGTTCCCGCCGATGACGTGGCCGCGGCCGCCGACCGTCTGGCGGCGACGCTGGCGACCAAGGCACCGCTGTCGATCGGGCGGATGAAGTCGATGCTCAGGCTGGACCCCACGTTGGACGTGGCCTTATCGAGCGAACCGACCCATCTGCTGGATCTCATGCAGACCCGGGATTGGGCCGAAGGGGTCGCCGCTTTCGCCGAGCGCCGCACGCCGGTGTTCCAAGGGGAGTGACGATGACATCGGTATCCGCTCCGCCCAGGTCCGCGCTCGGGCGAATGCTGGAACCGCGGGCGATCGCGGTGGTTGGCGCCTCGGCGAATCCGGCCAAACGTGGCCACCAGATTCTGCGGTCGTTGCGGGATACGGGCTACCGCCATCCCGTGTACCCGGTACATCCGGCCG
>JAFMQT010000516.1 GCA_017354515.1 Nocardia sp.
GGTACGCGGCGTTCGTGCCCGGAGGCCTCGATTCGGAGTATGTGGATGAGAAAACTGATCGTCGGACTACTGCTGGTGGTCGCGATCGCCGTGGTGGTCGACTTCACCGCGGCGGCCTACTCGGAATACCGGGTGTCGCGGTCGCTGCGGGCCGGCGGTGAACTCACCGCCGATCCCGAGGTCACCATCCACGGCTTCCCGTTCCTGTCGCAGACCGCGCACGGCATCTACCGCAATGTCGAGATCCGGGCCCGCGCGAATCGTCCCGACATTCCCGGCGAGATTCTGGTCGAGGCCACCCTCAACGGCGTCCACCTGTCGATGCACGACCTGGTGGACAAGGATATGCACGCGGTCTCGGTCGATCGGGTCGACGGCCGGATGCGGATCGAACCGGTGGAACTGGGCCGCCTGTTCAACATCCCCGACCTGCAGGTGGTCACCCGCCCGGCCGACAAATCAGACGGCACCGGCGGTTCCGGCGGTTCCGGCATGACCACCCAGGGCGGTCTGGTGCTGACCGGCAGCATCCAGCCCGGCCCCGAATCCCGCACGACCAACCGGGTCAGCGTGAAGGCCGATCTGTTCCTGGACGGCGACCGGATCAAACTCGTGGCCACCGACCTGTATCACGGCGGCGTGGACTCGAACGCCCCCACCACCAGCACCTCGGAACTGGATCCGGAACTGGATAAGCCGGCGGTGCTGGCCCGGTTCACCCGGACCGTCGACACCAAGGATCTGCCGTTCGGGCTCGTCCCGAAGAAGGTGCAGGCCATCGGCGGCAATATCGTGGTGGAAGGGTCCGGGGAGAATATTCGTATCGATATGGACAGGTTTGCCCGACCATGACTGAACTGACGATTCTGGCCGTCGTCCTGCTGGCCGCCGTGGCCGTGGGGGTGTGGACGCGCCGGCGCGAGGGCCGGGCGCGAGCGGCGAAACCCGCGGCGATCACCGATTCGCGATCACAGCTGCTGAGCACCGTCGGTGTCACCGAGCCGGTACCGACCGTGCTGCATTTCTCCGCCGAATGGTGCGGCCCGTGCGCCGCCGTGCGGCGCGTTGTCGCCGGCGTGGTCGAGGAGCTCGCCGATTCGGTACGCCCGCCGCGCGATGTCGAGGTCGATATCGATGCCGAGGCCGAACTGGCCCGGGAACTGAATGTGCTGTCGCTGCCGACCACCTTCGTCTTCGATGCCGAGGGCCGCGAACGCTTCCGGATCTCGGGCGTGCCCAAGGCCGCCGATCTGCGCGGCGCCCTCACCCCGTTGACCATCTCCGAAGCCGCCTGAACACCGACTTCACTCCCCCCGGTCCAATTCCCGCCCGGAACCGGGTAAAGTGGTCATCGTGCAAACCCGCCGAGAGCTGATGCTCACCCGACGCCGCACAGTCGATCTGTGCCGCCTCGGCGGTTGTTGCTGCCTGTGCGTGTAGCCGGTCGGCCCTTCGTTCCGTGTCCGCCGACCGGTGTTTCTTCCGAGTGCTTGATCCCTGCCCGAACGTATTCGGCGGACGAGGCTCAGCCAGACACACAAGTTCCCACACAGGAGCGACTCTTGTCCGAAACCACTACTCCCAACTCCCCGGCCGGTCAGGTGGATGTCCGCGGACCACGGTTCGCGGCCTGGGTCACCACCGGCGTTCTCGTCCTGGTCCTGGTCGTCGCGACCTTCTCCACCGTGGCTGCCGCGATCCTGATCGCGGTGCAGGCGATCGTGTTCGCGCTGGGCGCGCTCACCGGGCCGCGGCGCAGTCCATACGGCCGGTTGTTCGCGGCCCTGGTCGCTCCCCGGATCGGCGCGCCGACCGAAACCGAACCGGTGCCGCCACTGCGCTTCGCGCAATTGGTCGGCCTGGTGTTCGCGGTCCTCGGATTCCTCGGATTCGTCACCGGCCTGAATATCGTCGGCGCGATTTTTACCGCCTTCGCTCTGTTCGCGGCCTTCCTGAATGCCGCCTTCGGAATCTGCCTGGGCTGCAAGATCTATCCGCTGGCCAAACGACTGACCAACCGGGCACCGGCCGGTTCCGCGGCCGGAGCTCGGTGATCCGCGCCGATCCATCGGCCACAATGCCAACGCGTCATCTCCACCCGTAAGTCACATCGAAAGGAACAACATGGCTCGCTCCGATGTCCTGGTCTCCGCAGACTGGGTCGAAGAGAACCTCGGGACCCCCGGCGTCGTGATCGTCGAGGTCGACGAGGACACCTCCGCCTACGACACGGGCCACATCGAGGGTGCCGTCAAGCTCGACTGGAAGAAGGATCTGCAGGATCCGGTTCGGCGTGACTTCGTCAACCGTGAGCAGTTCTCGGATCTGCTGTCGGCGCGCGGCATCGGCAATGACGACACCGTGGTTCTCTACGGTGGCAACAACAACTGGTTCGCGGCCTACGCGTACTGGTACTTCAAGCTGTACGGCCACCAGAACGTCAAACTGCTCGACGGCGGCCGCAAGAAGTGGGAACTGGACGCCCGCCCGCTGTCGACCGATACGGTGAGCCGCCCGGCCGCCAACTACAAGGCCGCCGAGCAGGACCTGTCGATCCGTGCCTTCCGCGACGACGCCATCCAGGCGATCGGCACCAAGAACCTGGTCGACGTGCGTTCGCCGGACGAGTTCTCCGGCAAGATCCTCGCTCCCGCGCACCTGCCGCAGGAGCAGAGCCAGCGTCCCGGCCACATCCCCGGCGCGATCAACGTGCCGTGGAGCAAGGCCGCGAACGAGGACGGCACCTTCAAATCCAACGAGGAACTGACCACCATCTACGCCGACGCGGGCCTCGATGGTGAGAAGGAGACCATCGCCTACTGCCGGATCGGTGAGCGTTCCTCGCACACCTGGTTCGTGCTGCAGGAACTGCTGGGCCACAAGAACGTCAAGAACTACGACGGGAGCTGGACCGAATACGGCTCCCTCGTCGGTGCACCTATCGAGTTGGGAGCGTAAATAGCCATGTGTGCAGCACCTACCCAGGGTCAGGCCCTTCCGGCCAAAGTCGACACCGAGAAGGAGACCGTCATCACCGGCCGCGTTCTCGATGCGGACGGCAACCCGGTAGGCGGCGCCTTCGTCCGCCTGCTGGACTCGAGTGACGAGTTCACCGCCGAGGTCGTGGCCTCCGGAACCGGTGACTTCCGGTTCTTCGCGGCTCCCGGCACCTGGACCATCCGGGCCCTGTCCGCGGCGGGCAACGGATCGGCCACGCTGCGCCCCGAAGGGGCGGGCGTGCACAATGTCGACGTGAGCGTCGCGAAGTAATCGCGACGTGACCGTCGCCAGGTAGCGCCGGTTCCACGGGCGCCGAGCAATCTGCGCTCAATACATGCCGACGGCCCCGGG
>JAFMQT010000517.1 GCA_017354515.1 Nocardia sp.
GGAAATATCGGTGATGGCCCAGCGTTCAGCGCTCTCGTAACGGCCGCGCGCACTGTATCCGGCGTCGATCAGCTCACCCAGGGTGCCGTTGTCGCGCAGGCTGTCCCGGGCGGCGGTGAGTAGGCGCAGCGCATCATCGAGGGCGTCGGTGACGGCGGCGGCATTGGGTTCGCAGATCGCCCGCACCAGACCCGGCGCGGTGCCCGCGACCCGGGTGCCGTCGCGGAAGGACCCGGCGGCCAGCCCCAATGCCAGATCACCGCCGCCCGCCCCGGCCACCGCGAGCGCCTCGGCCAGTACATGCGGCAGATGTGAGATCCGCGCGACGGCGCGATCGTGGTCCGCGGTCGTCACCGGAACCACCACGGCCCCGCAGTCCAGCGCCAGCCGGGCCACCCGGGTCCAGGGCTCGGCATGCGTGCCCGGATCTACGGCCACCGCCCACGCCGCGTCCCGGAAGAGATCGGAAGTCGATGCGGCCCAGCCCGATTCATTGGTTCCGGCCATCGGATGCCCGCCCACGAACCGGTGCGAAAGTTCCTGCTGGGTAACCGCATCGCGCACCGGCCCCTTCACGCTCACCACATCGGTCAGCGCGCAGTCCGGTGCGAAGGTCTTGACGTCCGCGAGGACCGCGCCGATCGCCGGCATCGGCACCGCGAGCACGATCAGGGCATCCTCGGCGGCGGCCCGAGTCAAAGCGGCGTCGATATCGGATCCGGCATCGAATCCGTCGGCCCGCGCGGCTCGCGCACCGGCCTCGGATCGGTTGTATGCCCAGGCCCGGTACCCCGCGGCGACCGCCGCGCGCAGTACCGAACCGCCGATCAATCCGGTTCCCAGCACGCACACCGCGCCACGTCGATCGTCCGCCATCGAAATAGATTCGCATACCACTTCAACATTTCACCGGAAGCCGACTACCGTTGCGGCCATGGCACAGCGCTCGGGCACGAACAGGGCCGCGTCGGATCAATTCGACGATCTGGAAGGGTTCGCAGTCGCGGTTGTCCGCGAAGACAGCACGTGGCGATGCACCCCGCTGAGTCCGGACGCGCTGGCCAGTCTGCCGGCGGCCGAGAACGAACTGCGCGCCCTGCGCAGTACCGGTGCGGTATTCGGGCTGCTGGACGTCGACGACGAATTCTTCATCGTGTTGCGTCCCGCGCCGACCGGAAGCCGATTGCTGATCTCGGATGCCACCGCGGCCATCGACTACGACATCGCGGTCGAGGTGCTGGAGGCGCTCAATGTCGAGGTCCCCGATATCGATCCCGATGAACTCGACGAGATCGAGCCCTGGGAGGAGGGCGACCTCGGCGTGCTGGCCGATCTGGGCCTGCCCGAACCGGTACTGAGCGTGATCCTCGCCGAAACCGATCTGTATCCGGACGAACAGCTCGGCATGATCGCCCAGCGCCTCGGATTTGCCGACCAGTTCTCCTCGACGCTGGACAAACTCCCGCATTGAGCTCACCGGCCGATTCGGCGCTGCCCAATTTCCGCGCGCGCGACGAGCGGTTCGTCCGTACCGCACTCGAGGCCGCCGCGGCCGCGGATCCGCGTGATGTGCCGGTCGGCGCGGTCGTATTCGACGCCGGCGGCCGGGAGTTGGCGCGCGCATGCAATGCCCGCGAGGCGCTGGCCGACCCCACCGCCCACGCCGAGGTGCTGGCTCTGCGCCAGGCCGCCCGGGTGGCCGGGGACGGCTGGCGACTGGAAGGGGTGACCCTGGCGGTAACCCTGGAACCGTGCACCATGTGCGCCGGCGCGCTGGTCCTGGCCCGGGTCGGCCGCGTGGTCTTCGGCGCCTGGGAACCCAAGACCGGCGCGGTCGGCTCACTGTGGGATGTGGTCCGCGACCGCAGGCTCAACCACCGCCCCGAAGTCCGCGGCGGAATCCTCGAGGCCGAATGCGCCGCCGTCCTGGACACCTTCTTCCACACCCATCGTTGACCACACGATTTCGGGTTCCTCGCCCCGATCCGGTACAGTCACCTGCGGTGGCGTGTCCGAGCGGCCTAAGGAGCACGCCTCGAAAGCGTGTGAGGGGTAACCCCCCTCCGAGGGTTCAAATCCCTCCGCCACCGCTCTAGCCCCTCATCTGCAATACCAGGTGAGGGGCATTTTTCTTCTATCGGCGGCCGGAATTGGCTGAGCCGTCCAAACCAATTCCCAACATCACGCCCGCCGGAGCGCACCTCGGGTACGGACTAGCCTGCTTGCCTGGTTGAGTCCAAAACCCACTGCCGATACCCGGGGTGCACCTCCACCGCTTCCGTTGCGATAATCTGCGGTGTCTCGTCGGGATGTACTGCTTCCACGTAGTCGATCACTGCTGGCACCAGAGATCTACGGGTGTGCAGGATGACCAATGATTCCGAATCGTCGTTGATCTCGCCGGCCCACACGTAGACGGACCGGACCCCGGAGACAATATTTCCGCACGCGACCAGGTGCCGCTGAACGAGCTCGCGAGTGATGTCGGCAAGCTTGTCCGTGTCTGCGGCGGTTACCGAGATGTCTACGATTTGGTCTGATTCAGCGTTGGCCATGCCGTCAAGTGTCCATCACGGCCAGCCATATCGCCTACCAGCAACTCAGCCACCGCCCTTTCACGCGCTACCGCGCAGAATCCGTAAACCACTGGGGCCGTGTAGGACTGCCCGGTCCACATACCTCTCATCATCTGCCCGTGCGGGTGCAGATCCAGATAGAGCGTGCCCTTGGATCGCACGGAACCATCCGCCGCGACGTAGTAGCCCATGAGGGCCTCCGAGTCGTAGAGTCGCGCCTCACCGGTCCACGCGTACGAGCCATCCTCTACCGACCGAGCCCGCGCACCCGCCAGCCGCAACCAGGCCCCATCCTGCTCGATCCGGAGCGCGAGAGTGTCCAGCCGCTCACCGGAATCTCCGTATGCCTGTCCCGAATACCACCAGTCCCCTGCGAAATCGAGGCCCTGCTTCGCCCGGCCCACCAGCGTGGACAGCGAGACTTCGAGATGGTCGGACAGTGGTGCGAGTTCGGACGCTTTCGGCTCGGATTCGCCTGATTCCCAACGAGATACGGCCTTCTGGTCAACTCCGACGAGGCCGGCTAGGCGTGCTTGCGATAGTCCTAACACCTTCCGTCGTTGTCGGATGACGTCACCGGTCACGCTCACTGTCCTACCTCCCGTCGGACCCGATTCTAGCGTTAGTCTTATACGTCTTGACTAGACATATACGTCTCATAAGGGCATCATGGAGGCCCGTACCGGAGTTGGGCCACTAGGCAGTGTTTTGAAAGTGGGTGAGGGCGGGCGTGTGCCCGCCCTCACCCGTGTCGGAGCCATTGATTGATGGCGG
>JAFMQT010000518.1 GCA_017354515.1 Nocardia sp.
CGCCAACCGGTTCCTGACCACCAAGGCCGGCGCCAATCTGCGGGCGTTGCTGCACGCGGATCTGACGCCGGTGGAGATCTACGATCTGGGCGATACCCGCCCGTTCCAGGCCGCGGTGCTGCCGGCGGTGACCATCGCGGTGCGGGGCCGCCGGGATCGGGAATGCCGGTTCGTCTCGGCATATGAGGTGCCGGCCGGACCGGCCACCGAGACCGATCTGTACGACGCGTTGACCGCCGCCGAGGATTCGATCGTCGGCCACGGCGGCAGATGTATCGCCGTCGAGGTCGGGACGCTGTCCTCGGCGCGGGGCCGGCCGGACCAGGACGCCGGCTCCGGATTCGACCCGGCGATCCCGTGGCGGATATCGCGTCCGGCCACCGACACCTGGCTGGAACGCCTCGGCGCGCGCACCTGGCGCACCTTCGGCGAGGTGGCGCGGATCAGGGTGGGGATCAAGACGACCGCGGACCGGGTGTTCATCTCCGATGACTGGGAGGACCTGCCCCGCCCACCGGAACCGGAACTGCTGCTCGATCTGCTCACCCACCACGACATCGCCCCGTGGCGGATCGAGCGGGCCCAGCACACGCGGGTGCTGTATCCGTACCGCCGGGACCGGTCCCGGCGGATCACCGTGGACCTGCGTGAATATCCGTGTGCGGCGGCATATCTGGAGGAATATCGGGAGTTGCTGACCGCGCGCGACTATCTGGTCGGCAGCGGCCGGGAATGGTTCGAGATCTGGGTACCGCAGCGGCCGGACCTGTGGTCCGAGCCCAAGGTGGTGTTCCCGGACATCAGTGTGGCGCCGCGTTTCGCCCTCGATCGCAGCGGCGCGGTGGTCAATGGTGATTGTTACTGGATGTCGCTGGCCGACATCGGCTGCGAGCAGATCGCGTATCTGCTGATGGGCGTGGCCAATTCGACTCTCGGGACCCGGTTCTACGACGCGGTCTGCGGGAACCGGCTCTATGCCGGCCGGCGCCGCTGGATCACCCAGTATGTTGCCCGCCTGCCGATCCCCGATCCGGGCACCGCCGCCGCCGGGAAGCTGGCCGCACTGGCCGGTGAATTCGCGACCGGATCGGCCGAACCCGATCTCGCCGCGCTGGACGAGCTGGTGGCGGCGGCCTTCGGGATCAGCCCACCGTCAGAGTAGAAGATTCAGATCGTCCATTTCCTGTTCGATCGCGTTGGCCGCGAAATGGATTCCGTCGCGGCGTAATTCATGGACCCTGCGCTGCAATGCCTCGATACCGCCGGGTTGATTCGCGATATCCGCCACACTGATCCGTCCCCCGGACCGGAACATGGCGGACTGTTCATATGGCATCAGTAGACCTCCTGCGTGCCCCACCGTGGCGGTGCCGGAATGTCGCCAGGAAGGCAGCACGTCCGATCCGCCGCGGACGCAATCATGCTGTGACCGATGGTATCAGGAGGTGATGTGTGTCAAATGTCCAGTGTGTCTTGTCTCACAGGGGTGTGCCGCTGTCGCGGTGCGTCTCCATATTGTGAAGGTACACAGTCGCATTCAGCTTGATCCCCTGTAGATCGGCGTCGGACAACTCGCGGCGGACCTTACCGGGAACTCCCGCCACCAGAGATCCGGGCGGGATCTGCGCGCCCTCGGGGATCAGGGCGTTCGCCGCGATCAGGCTGCCGGCCCCGATCACCGCCCCGTTGAGTACGGTCGCACCCATCCCGACCAGGACATCGTCGCCGATCGTGCAGCCGTGCAGAATCGCGTTGTGCCCCACCGAGACTCCGGCGCCAACCGTCAGCGGAACACCCGGATCGGCATGCAGCACACAGCCGTCCTGGATATTGGTGCCGGATCCGACCGAAATGTCCTCCAGATCGCCGCGCAGCACCGCCCCGTACCAGACACTGACCTGCTCGGCCAGCCGCACCCGGCCGATCACCGTCGCCGTGGGTGCGACCCAGGCGCTCCGGTCGATCTGCGGTTCGTGCTCACCCAGCTTGATCATCATCACCTCAACATAGCGGGTTTCCGGATGGGTGCGGGCATGTGCCCGCCGGAGCCGGGACCGCGCTCGATAGTCTGCCCGGGTGCGATACGGGACGGCGCGGGCCGTGGGACTGCTGGCCGGATTCGCGGCCGATCGGATGGCCGGCGATCCGCGTCGCGGGCATCCGGTCGCGATGTTCGGGTCCGCGGCCGCCGCGACCGAGCAGGCCTGGTATCGCGACAGCAGAGCGGCCGGGGCGGGATACGCGGCCGCGCTGATCGGCGGGGTCGTCCTGGTCGGCGCGGTGGTCGAATCCGCCGGCGCCCGGCGCCGGGCGGGAACCGTCGCGGTGACCGCCGCGGCGACCTGGATCGCATTGGGCGGGACGACGCTCGCCGAGACCGGCCGCGAGATGGCCGACCGGCTCGGCGCGCAGAACCTGGATCGGGCGCGCGAGCTGCTACCGGCGCTGTGCGGTCGCGATCCCGAGGTGCTCGACGCGGACGGATTGGCCCGTGCCGCAGTCGAATCCATCGCCGAGAACACCTCGGACGCCACGGTCGCGCCGCTGTTGTGGGGTGCGCTCGCGGGCGTGCCCGGACTGCTGGGCTACCGCGCGATCAACACCCTCGACGCCATGGTCGGCTACCGCGACGAGCGCTATCGGAACTTCGGCTGGGCGGCCGCCCGCACCGATGACATCGCCAACCTGCTCCCGGCGCGGCTCAGTGGAATCCTCACCGCGGCACTCGCGCCGGTGGTGGGTGGAACGCCCGCCGATACCTGGCGGGCCTGGCGTCGCGATGCCGGTCGGCACCCGAGCCCCAACGCCGGCGTCGCCGAATCGACCATGGCCGGAGCGCTGGGCGTGCGGCTGGGCGGTCGTACCGAATATCGGCACGGCACGGAAATGCGGCCGGTGCTGGGGGACGGTCCGGCGCCGGTGAGCGCGGACCTGCGCGGGGCCGTTCGATTGTCGGTGGCCGTGCAATGCGCCGCCGCCGGTGTGGGGGCCGCGATCGCCTGCGGCGTGGTGCGTCGGGGCAGGTGAGGCGAATCAGCTTCGGCGAGGGCTGTTTCCGTAGCGATCGGCCAGCCGATCGGCCGTGGTCTGCCGCGCTCTGGCGGGCGGCTCGGCCGCGGCGGCGTCGTTCGCAGGCGGATCGACGTCCACGGCTGTGGTGGTCCGAGTGACAGTCGCGGCCGCGGCCGCCGGTCCGGATTCGGCCTGATGGCTCGGCTCGGGTCCGGCGGCCGGCTCGGCGCGGGCGGTCACACCGGCGGTCTCGCTCACCTCCCGGTCCCGCCGCCGCTCGCGCAGTTCGGCGTAGACGAAATAGCCCAGCCCGAGCGGGGCCATGATGCCGAACGCG
>JAFMQT010000519.1 GCA_017354515.1 Nocardia sp.
GTCTCCGGCCGATCGCGCGAACAGTCGACGCCGCCAACCCCGGCGCCGCGGTTCGTCCGGCAACGCGGCCAGACCCCGCATGCGCACGGTCCGGGAAACCTCGGCCGGCGGATTGGTCGTCGACGGTCTGGACGGTCCCGCCGACCAGCGCTGCGCCGCGCTCATCGGGCGGACCGATCGGCGCGGTCGGTTACTGTGGTCGCTACCCAAGGGACATATCGAAGAAGGGGAAACAGCCGAACAGACCGCCGTCCGAGAAGTTGCTGAGGAAACCGGCATCAACGGCACCGTCGTGACCGAGCTGGGCAGTATCGACTATTGGTTCGTCACCGAGGGCCGCCGGGTACACAAGACGGTGCACCACTATTTGCTGCGGTGTCTGGGGGGTGAGCTCTCCGATGCCGATGTGGAGGTCACCAAGGTGGCCTGGGTGCCACTGAGTGAACTCGATTCCCGGCTCGCCTACGCCGACGAGCGACGGCTGGCAGAGGTCGCGAATCGGCTGATCGATCGGATGGAGAACGGCAGACAATGACGCGTGCGGGTCGCAGTCGGCACCCCTGGGTGTTGCTGCTCGTCTCGCTGGCGCTCGCTGGATTGGGCGTGCCGTCGGCCGGATGGAGCAATGCCGAACCCACGGGTTCCGGTGGCTCCACCGCGGCGCCCAAATTTCTCAAGCTCACCCTCGACTCGGTGAGCCCGAACACAATCACCGCCACCGGCGATCCGGTGCTGTCCCTGACCGCCACCGTGACCAATATCGGCGACCGCATGGTGGACGACGTCAGCGTACGGTTGCAGCGCGGCGCGGCGGTCGCCCAGCCCGCCGAGCTGCGTTCGGCGCTGCGCGCGGACCAGTCGAACTATCCGGTCAGCACTCCGTTCCAGGATGTCGCCGCCAAACTCGGCCCCGGCCAGCGCAAACAGTTCACCGTGCGGGTGGGAGTGCGCGAGGGGATGGCCGGTGCGGCGGTCTCGCCGCCGGTCAAGTCGGCGTTGGGAATCAGCGCACCCGGCGTCTACCCGCTGCTGCTGAACGTCAACGGCGAACCGGCCTACGGCAATCAGGCCCATCTCGACGACGCCCGGTTCCTGCTTCCGGTCCTGGGCCTGCCGCCGATGCCCAATTCCGGCGGTCAGCCGATCGCGCCCGCACCGCAACCACCCATCCCCACCACCATGGTGTGGCCGCTGGCCGATCGACCGCGCATGGTCGCCGGCCGGCCCGGTTCGGTGGATGACAAAGCCCTGCTCACCGACGACGAATTGGCCGGGGAACTCGCCCCCGGCGGTCGTCTCGACCAGTTACTCGCGGCCTTGGAGTCCGCGGTGCGACCCGATTCCTCCCACGACGGCGCGCATCCGGGCCCCGGACTGGCCAATTCGCTGTGCCTGGCCATCGACCCCGATCTGCTGCTGACCGTATCGCGGATGACCTCGGGCTATCAGGTGCTGGCCAGTCCCTCCGATCCCGACGGACCCACCCGGGACGGCACCGGAACGCAGGCCGCCCGGTCGTGGCTGGATCGGCTGCGCGCGGTGGCTCCCTCGATGTGCTCGGTCGCACTCCCGTTCGCGCAGGTCGATCAGAACGCCCTGGCCGCGACGCACAATTCCGATCTCAGCACCCGCGCGCTGTCCGATCCGGCCGATATCGTCGATTCGATTCTGTCCGTCAAATCGGTGCGCGGGGTGAGCCTTCCGGCCGAGGGCACCATCGGACCGGACGCCTCGACGATGCTGAGCGATCACGGCTTCACCGCGGCGGTGCTGGCCGGCAACGCGGTCTCGGCCGGTGACGGCCGCAGCAACGCGATGGGGCCGGTCCGCAATTCCGGCTCGGCGTCCACCGACAGCGCACCCGCGCCGGATATCGTGCGACTTCCACCCAAACCGGAGACACCCAAACCCGATGCGGCACAGGGTAAACCGGATTCGACGCCGACCGCCCAGCCGGCCCCCGGACTGAAGGCCGCCACCTTCGACATCTGGTCGGCGACCGCACTGGCCGCCGTCGGTTCCAATCCGCCGACTCCGTCGTTCACCCCCGATCGGGTCCGCTACACCGTCGCCACCGACTCCCGCACCGCCCGACTCCAGGACGCGGTGGGTGCGCTCGCCTGGCCCGCGGTGGCCGGCGGCCCGGCTCGTCCGCGCGCGACACTGCTCATGCCACCGCAGCAGTGGGGCGCCGATCGCGACGAGGCGCAGGCGCTGCTCTCCCTGCTGGAGTCCATGTATAAGGGCGGAGTGGCCACGCCGCGGTCGTTCACCGATCTGCTGGCCCAGAATCCGGATCCTCGACCTTTCGACGTCGGCGGCGCCGGGGCGGGGGATCCGCAGGCGGTTCCCACTCAATTCCTCGGGCCCGTCGGCCAACAGGAACATCGCATCGAGGATCTGACGCGGGCATTGGTGGAGGTTCCCCAGCAGGAACCCACCCCGCACACATTCGTCACTCCGCTGCGCGATGACCTGCTGCGAGTGCTGACCACCTCCGATCGCACGGGCACCGATTCACAGGCCGATACCACCGCCGGGCGCCGTATCGATCAGGTCACCCGCACCATCGACGGTTTGTTCTCGTCGGTGACGGTGCTGCCCCCCGGGGGGGTGTACACGCTGGCCTCCGAGCAGAGTCCGTTGCTGCTGGTCGCCCGCAACAATCTGCCGGTCGCGATTCGTGTCCGTCTGAAGATCGGCGCCCCGGCCGAGACGAACATCACCGATATCGGGGTGCAGCAGCTTCCGGCCGAGGGCACGCGGTCGTTCCAGATCCCCACGACGGTCACCGACAGCCGCAATCTGGTGATCCCGATCTCGATCAGCACCCCGGCCGGAGTACCTCTCGGCAAGGCGACATCGGTTTCGGTACGGTCGAACGCTTATGGTCGAGCGTTGGCGATAATTACCGCGTGTGCCGGTGCACTGCTGTTCCTGCTCGCGGGCCGTCGCTTGTGGCGGCGGTTCCGAGGACAGCCGGACCCGGCCGACAAGGGGCTCGACCCCGGAAAACGGCCCAGGTTCTCCCGAAACCGCCGCGCGCCCGAGGAACCGGACCTCAGGGTGGAAGAAGTCAGGACCGAACAAGTCCCGGCGGAAGAACCGCAGCAGAGCCGAGAACCGCAGGAATTGGAGGCACCGTGAGCGACCAGCGCGCAGCGACTTACTGTGCCGGCCGAGCGCGGGCGACCGGCGCGGTGAGCGAGGTTCGCGCGGCGAGCACATCGCGGGTGGTCCGGATCCCGACCAGACCGGAGGTCCGATGACCGAGTACGACGACCGCGTCGTGCCCGGTCGGGCCGACGAAGAGCAGCCCCAGCGCCGTGCGCCCGCAGCCCCGTGGG
>JAFMQT010000168.1 GCA_017354515.1 Nocardia sp.
GCGCCAGATACGCCCGCAGCCGAACGGTGGCAACCGATTCCGAGGTCCCGGCGTCGGCTTCGGCCCGGCCGGTACCGAGCAGCCGCCGGCCAGATATCGCCGCGGCCGCCGCGACGATCGCGGCCGCGATCGCGATCGTGTACGGCAGTGTGAGTTGTGCTTTCTCACAAGCGAACACGAACAGCGCACCGGCGATCGTGCCGGCGCTCCACGCGGCATAGAACGAGGCGAAGACGAACCGCCCGTACCCGTGCTGGATGAAGACCGCCTGCATATTGGTGCTCGCGTCCACCACGCCCACCGCCAGGCCGTAGCAGATCAATGCGATCAGCCCGGTCGTGATTCCCGGCGCGACCGCGAAGATCAGACCCGCGATCGTGATGGCGGCGAGGCCGGTGCACAGCGCGGTCCGGCTCGACCAGCGCACCGCCATCTGTTCGGCCAGCAGACTGCCGGCCGCGGCGACCACCGAGATCGCCATGACGATGATCAGGATCGTATTGTCGCTGAGCCCCAACCGGTCTCGCAGTTGCGGCAGTTCGGTGAGGATGACCGCCAGGAAGTAGCCCTGCAGCGCGAACGCCACCGAATTGGCGATCCGGGCAGCACGCAGGACGGTCGATACAGGAGCGTATCCACGGTCGGGCATTCGCTCAGCGTAGCTGTTGCCCGCGGGTACCGCCGGATCCGGAGCGGGTCCCGAATGCGCCGTTGTCCGATCTTGTCATACGCCAATGGCATGTGATCGGACTCATATGCTTCGACCTCGATCAATGTCTGTTCGGCCGCAGAAGTTGATCACGCCGGGCTCGCGGTTACATAACGAATCCATGCACCGGGGCGTGATGGCACCTGGCTGGTGGGGCAATCTGGAAGCAGCGGGCCACACCGGCCGCTGATGTAGGTAGGGGAGTGGTCGCGTGAGCACGACGGAACGGACCGATGTGAGGCAGCAGGCAGTGCCGCTGGCTCCCCTGGAGCCGGTGAGACTGCCTGCGGTGGAACCGAATCCGCGCGGGCACCAGCCCGGGCAGCGGTGCCGGGAGCCGGGCTGCGGTGACTGCCGCTGGGATGTGCAGCGGCTCAAGTACTGGTTGCGTGGCAGGTTGCTGGCGGCCGGCGCCGACGACGCCGAGGTGGACAAACCGCTGGGCGCGCAAACTCCCGCAGTGGTGTGGCGGCGCGGTCAGCGGTTGTGTGCGATCGAGGTGCACAGCTCGCCGGTATCGCTGACCGACGCCCATGAACGGATCGCGCGACTGCGCGCCGTCGGCTGCCGCGAGGTGCTGTTCCTGTGCCCGACCGGGTATTGGGTGGGGCTGCTTCCGGCGTTGGGTATCGATGATTTCGCCGCCGCCGGTTGTGCGTATCGTGCGGTCTCGGGTGGGGTCGAGGCCGACCGGTTGGGGCTGCTCATCGATCGCCGGACCCCGTGGGAGGTCCGCGATTTCATCGATCGCTGGGTCGCCGAGGAGGTGGCCTGCGGATATGTGGACGAGGAAACGAGAGGATGGGCTGCGGTGAGTGATTGGGAGGCCCACACTCGTGCTCAGGCGACCATGATCGCCCAGCAGCGGCAGGAGCTGATCGAGCAGCGCACCGAACTGGCGTTGGCGCGCAAGGCCACTCGGGACAAGATGAAGGTGATCCACAAACTCAATCACCGGCTCGAACGGGCCGAGCTGGTGGTCGGGGACCTGGACGCGGCGCGGCGCAAACTCACCGACCGCGACCGGATCGAGGCGGGACTGCGAGTGCAGGTCGCCCGTCAGCGCGAAGCGGTCAGCCACTGGCAGTTGATGACCTGTTTCGCGATGCTTGTGATCGTCACCTTCATCCTCGCGGGCTTCATGATCAAGTAGGCGTACCTACTCGGCGGTGAGCCGGAACGGCGCGCGATCCCAGCGCCAGCGGTGCCGCAGTACCAGCGCGGTCAGTTCCACCGGGTCCAGATCGGTGCCGCTGATACAGCGCTGGAATTCGGTCCAGCCGATCGGCCCTTCGGCCAGCCGGTTGCGCAGGATGTTCTCGGTGCGCGCCGGGACCCGGTATCGCAGCAGATCCGGTTCGCCGAGGTGGCTGCCGGTGAATACCAGCCACCCCCAGCCCCGCGAATGCGCCTCGGCGCGGGCGGCCTCCAGGCGGGCCCGGTTCACCGCCGCGCCCACATGGCCCAGTGCCACCACATCGATCAGCAGGGCCCGCCCGTCGGTGAGTCGTGCGGCGACGGCAGGGCAATAGGAATCGGGTTCGCCATCGAGATCGAAATCGACCACCACCGGCCGCTCGACGAAGCTCTCGACCTGCTCGCCCTCGTCCAGCAGTCGCAGCAGTCGCGCCTGCAGGGCGGTGTCGAAAGTGATTTCCCGGCCCGGCTTTTCGGCGAACATATGCCCGCGCGCGTCGTCGCCGGCGTCGACGGTGGCGATGGGGGTGGTCGGCAACTGCTGCGGGGCACCGTCGGTCCACATCGCCCGGCGCAGCAGCGGTAACAGCTGCCCGGCGGGAATATCGGTGGCGCGGGGCCGGTCGGGATGCCAGCGCCCACGCTGTTGCCAGCCCGCGATCCGCTGGTAGACGAACCCGGCGACGCGTTTGGCGTCCATCAGTGCGTGTCCGGCGAGGCGGAGTTTCAAATACGCCAGATCCTGTGCGGCGATATCGGTGTCGCCGACATAGGTTTCCAGCAGCAGGGTGCGGACCAGGGCGCGGTCACCGGCATCGACCGGATATCGTTCGGCGAAGACCGCCGGATCCGGATAGCCGGTGGCCTGAACGCGCCGCAGCAGCTGCCCGGCCGCGCGGGTGTAGAGCTGGCGGACCCGATCCCGCGACACCTCGAATCGGGCGCCGAGCAGCGTCAACGTCTCCGGCCGCAGCCCCTGCAGACCCAGTCTGCGGGTGAGTAGTTCGCCGTCACGGGGTCGGTCGGCGGCCTGGTCGGCGACCATGAGTGCGAGGGTTTCGGTCATCTGCTCGGAGGTGAACGACAGGCCCTCGCGCAGGTCGTCGAGGCCTGCTCGCAATTCCTCGATCCGATTGGTCGTCACCGAATAGCCCTCCGCCACATCGCACGTTCTTTCGAAAGACTATGCCCTCGTGCGGGTTCGGCGTGGCAGGTGCGGGCGTGTGTTCAGCGGCGGGCGGTCGCGGGCTCGGCCGCGGCGGTGACGGGTTCGATCGCGATCAGGGTGATCACCAGCGCCGCCACCCACACCACCGCGGTGCCGACGGCCAGCAGGTGGATGTGGGACAGGAATCCGGGTGCGCTCGGCTCCCCGGCCACGGCACCGAATATCGCGACACCGCAAGCGGTTCCGACCTGACGGGCGGTATTGGACACGCCGGTCGCCAGGCCGGAGCGCTCCGGTGGGGTGGCGCGGACGGTGGCGGCGACCACCGCGGTCGTGAGCAGACCACCGCCGCAGCCGAGCACCGTGAAGGCGGCCAGTAACCATCCCATTCCGCCCACGGTCAGCAGCAGAAGCACCCCGCAGAGCGTGGCGAGGCACCCCGCCGCCACCGCGGGCCGCGGCCCGAATCGGGCGGTGAGCCGACCCGACACCGGCGCCAGCACGACCAGCGGAACAGCCAGCGGCAGCACCGACAGCCCCGCCGCGGACGGTGTCCGCCCCAACGTGTCCTGCAGGTACAGCGTGCCGACGAAGAGCACCCCGTTGAACGTCGAATTCATCAGTACCGCGACGATATTCGGGACCAGGAACTGCCGGCGGCGCAGCAGATCCACCGGCAGGAACGGGTGGGCGGCGCGCCGCGCGGACCTGAAGGCCGCCGTGAGTGCACACACCGCGACCAGCGCCGCCACACCGACCTCTCGCGGTCCGGCGTGATGGCCGGCGGAGATCACCGCGAAAATCGCCGCCGCCAGACCGATGACGAAGGCCGTGAGTCCGCGGATATCGAGCCGGCTGCCCGGGCGGACGGCCGTGCTCGGGACGATGTAGTAGGTCGCGGCCGCCGCCGCGATCGTCAACGGCACCGCGATCCAGAACACCGGCCGCCACCCGAAATGCTGGACCAGCACCCCGCCCAGCAGCGGACCGGCCGGCAGCGCCAGCGACGACACCGCCGCCCAGGTTCCCAATGCCCTGGCCTGTTCGGTGCGTTCGGGGAATACGTCCACGATGACGGCCATGGTGCTGGGCAGCAGCAGTGCTCCGCCGATTCCCTGCAGGATCCGTGCCGCGATCAGCACACCGGAGTCGGGTGCGAGCGCGCACCCGAGTGATGCCAGGCCGAACAGCGCGAATCCGGCCAGGGCCAGGCGGCGATGTCCGAGGTGGTCGCCGACGGTCCCGGCGGCCAGCAGCAGGCCGGCGATGGCTATCACATAGCCGTCGACCACCCACTGCAGGGCCGCGACCGGCGCATGCAGGTCCTTCGCGATCGCGGGTAGCGCGACGTTGACGATCGTGACGTCCAGCAGCACCAGGAACATTCCGGCGCACATCACCGCGAGGACGAGACCGCGGCGCTCGCGCGAGGTGGGGGAGAAGGTCATGGGCCCCAGTGTGGGTCGCGAATTCTTCGGTCCGGACCGAAGTTTCGCCGCTCCGACCGGGGCACCGGATTCCGGCGATGATCTGCGCTGACATTTCGGCGTTGGCCGAAGCGTTCGCGCGGCAGACTGGTGTCATGTCCGACGTTCGCTCTCTCGACGGTTATGCAGATATCGCCGCGGTCGGTGCGCTGCTGGCCGATCCGACCCGGGCGCGCATGATGACCGGTCTCGCCGACGGGCGCGCGTTACCGGCCTCGGTTCTGGCCGCCGAATCCGGGGTGGCGGCCTCGACCGCGAGTGAACACCTGTCCCGCCTGGTCGAGGGCGGTTTGCTGACCGTCGAACGCTCCGGCCGCCACCGCTACTACCGGATCGCGAACCCACAGGTCGGCGTCGCCGTCGAGGCACTCGCGGTGCTCGCCCCGACCCGTCCGGTCCGATCCCTGCGCGAATCTACGCGCGCGGCGGCCCTGCGCCGCGCCCGCAGCTGTTACGACCATTTGGCCGGGCGCCTCGGTGTCGCTGTCACCGAAGCCCTGCTGGAGCAGGAGGCCCTGATCAGAGTGGACGGAGTCACCGGAACCGAACGTGCACAACAGGATCCGCTGTCGGCGCCGCTGCGCGAACACCCGTACCGCCTGGGTCCGCGGGCACAGCCGGTCTTCGACCGGTTGGGTGTGGATCTTGCCGCCGAAAGCCGGCGTCGCAGGCCGCTGCTGCGCTTCTGCGTCGACTGGAGCGAACAGCGGCATCATCTCAGCGGCGCACTCGGCGCGGCGGTGTTGACGAGGATGGAATCCGGGGGCTGGGTGGACCGGCCGAGAGGCCGACGGACGTTACGTGTGACCGCGAAGGGGGCCGGCGAACTGTATCGAGTACTCGGCCTCGACTTCGCGCAATAGGACTCCCGCGGGCCGGCAATCGGCCGCGGTCAGGGGTGCGGTACGTCGATCGAGTAGGCGCAGCCGTCGCAGGAGCGGACGACCAGGTCATGGCGCAGGGCGTGCGGGCGGTATTCGATCCCGACCGATCGGTGGATCAGATCCTCGACTCCGGACAGATCCCAGTCGGCGCCCGCGAACGAGTCCAGTACATGCACCACGGTGCGGCCTTCGTTGGTGGTGTGTGCTCGGTTTCGTACGGCGGCGAGGGCGAGTTCCTTGGTGACCGTGCCGTTCATGGTTGTGTGCTCCGGTGTTGGTTGGTGCTGCCCGTTCCGATACAGCGACGGGCTCCTGGAGTGGTGATCGCTCCGAGCCCATTTGATGTTTCACCGATACAACAGAAACTCTTGGCCAAGACAGTGTCATTATCCGCGATAGCCCGTGGAAACCGGTTGAAACACGCCCGGCATGGCTCAAATGGGCCGGTCCGCCGGTGGCAGCAGACGGGTTCGGTCACCTCGACGCGGCTTCGGCGGTCACCTGGGGCGGCCGGCATCCGCGGCTCGCCCCGGACCGGGTAGGTCGGCGACCGGTTCTTGACTTGGAGAGCGCTCCAGGTCATAGCGTGGTCTACGTCACTTGTTTCCGCGACAGGAGTTGCACCATGGAGTACATCCGTCTGGGCGCGTCGGGTTTGCGGATCAGCCGAATCGCTCTGGGCTGTATGAGTTTCGGCGTACCGACCGACCGCGCACCCTGGGCACTGGACGAAGAGCACGCCGAACCGTTCTTCCGGCAGGCCCTCGACCTCGGTATCACGTTCTGGGACACCGCCAATCGGTACGGCAACGGCACCTCCGAAGAAATCGTCGGACGTGCGCTGCGCAAATACGCCCGTCGCGACGATATCGTGCTGGCGACCAAGCTGGGCCTGCCGATGCATTCCGGCCCGGGCGGTTCGGGTCTGTCCCGCAAGGCGATCTTCGAACAGATCGACGCCTCGCTGACCCGCTTGGGCACCGACTATGTGGACCTGTACCAGATTCATCGTTTCGACCCGCATACCCCGGTCGAGGAGACGATGGCCGCGCTGCACGATGTGGTCACCGCGGGTAAGGTCCGCTATCTCGGCGCCTCGTCGATGTGGGCCTGGCAGTTCGCCACGATGCAGCACGCCGCCAAAGACGGTGGCTGGACGCGGTTCGTGTCCATGCAGGACCAATACAGTGTGCTGCACCGTGAGGAGGAGCGCGAAATGTTCGGCCTGTTGCGCCAATCGGGGGTGGGCAGCATTCCGTGGAGCCCGCTCGCCGGTGGCCGCGCCGCCAAGCCGTGGGGTGATCGTTCGACCCTGCGCGCCGAAACCACTCTCGACGTCGATTTCGACGGCCGCCCAGTGGTTTTCGACACCGATAAGGTGATCGTCGACGCGATCGAGCGGATCGCCGAGCGTCGTGGGGTATCGATGGCGCAGGTCGCCCTGGCGTGGGTGCTGAAGAACCCGGTCGTCGACGCTCCGATCGTCGGCGCCACCAAGCCGCATCACCTGGCCGACGCCGCCGCCGCGCTCGAAATCCGCCTGACCGACGAGGAGATCCGCTCCCTGGAGGAGCCCTATGTCACCCGCACACCGACATATTTCGGGTAGAGCGCGCTCAGCTGAAGGCGAAGTATCGCACCCATAGATAGGGTGCCGCGATCGCCACCGTGATCGCGGTGACGACGGCGCCCTTGCGGGTGAACTCCCAGAACGAGATCGGGGTTCCGGCGCGGCGGGCGATACCGAGCATGACCACATTGGCGCTGGCGCCGACCGCGGTGAGGTTGCCACCGTAGTCGGCGCCGATGGCCAGTGCCCACCACAGTGAGTGAGCGTTCGCGTCGTGGCCCAGCTGTCCGGCGAGGTCGGCGACCAGTGGGCTCATCGTCGCGACGTAGGGGATGTTGTCGATGACGCCGGACAGCAGCGCCGAGACGACCAGGATGAGCATGGTCGCGGTGAGTGCGTTGCCGCCGGTCGCGTCGACGGCGAATCGGGAAAGATGTTCGATCACACCGGTTTTCACCAGCGCGCCGATCATGACGAACAGTCCGGCGAAGAACAGGAGCGTCTCCCATTCGACCGCGGACAGGTAATCGCTCTGCGGCACACCGGAAATCAGTACGAGGATGCCGGCACCCAGCAGTGCGACCACCGAGGGGTCGATGTGGAACAGCGAGTGTCCGATGAAGCCGGCGAACACCGCGGTCAAAACAACACCGGATTTGATCAGCAGACCGCGGTCGTGGATCGCCTCGCGTTCGTTCAACGCCATCACATCGGCGACCCGGGCGGGATCGACGGTGAAGCTGCTGCGGAACAGTCGCGGCAGGATCAGGGTGAACACGGCGATCGTGAGCACTACCAGCGGTGTGACGTTGACCAGGAAGTCGTTGAACGACAGGCCCGCTCGGCTACCGATGATGATGTTGGGCGGGTCGCCGATGAGCGTGGCGGTGCCGCCGATATTGGAGGCGAGGACTTCGGCGATGAGAAACGGCGCGGGCCCGATATCGAGGCGTTCGCACACCAGCAGCGTGACCGGGGCGATGAGCAGCACCGTGGTGACGTTGTCGAGGAATGCCGAGGCCACCGCGGTGATGAGGGTGAGCAGAATCATCACCCGCAGCGCGGATCCCTTGGCGCGCTTGGCCGCCCAGATCGCGGTGTATTCGAAGATTCCGGTCTGGCGCAGGATGCCGACGATGATCATCATGCCGAGCAGCAGAAAGATGACGTTCCAGTCGATGCCGGTGTCGGCGGAGAAGAAGCTGTCCGCCGACCCGACCACGCCGAGGGCCAGCACGATGGCCGCGCCACCGAGCGCGGCCTTGGTCTTGTGTACCCGTTCGGTGGCGATCAGGACGTAGGCGACGATGAACACGGCCACCGCGACGAAGGTCGTCATCGGCGCCTCCCGGTCGGTCGGGCGGGATTCAGCAGTCGCGCAGTGTCGCTTCCAGCAGCCGTGACGCCGTGATCACGCCGATGAACTCGGTCCCGCTGGTCACCGCGACCAGCGGACTGCGGAACCGTGCCATGGTGGCGGCGACCTCGACCACCGTATCGTCGGCATGGGCGGCGGGGATCGTGGTGAGATGTTCGGGGATCACGTCGCG
>JAFMQT010000520.1 GCA_017354515.1 Nocardia sp.
CCAGAACAAGGATCAACTGGGCGGGTCGCTGCACCGGTTCGTCACGATCACCGCGCAGATGCGGGCCAACGCCCGTAATCTCACCGAATCCACCGACCTCATACCGCTGACCTTCCAGAACGTCAGCAATTCGATAGATCCCCATCTGCGCGTACTGCAAGTACACGCGCTCACCGATAAATCGGTGCTCGACAACGAGGCGCTGTCCACCCTGTGTGAACGGCTCGCCATGCGAGCCGATGGTTGTCGCACCGGCAAGATGGCCGACTTCGGTCCCGATTTCGGGCTCACCGCCGCACTCCTGGGGATTACGAAGAAATGACCGAACGCCTACTCTCCCACCGCTGTCGACGCACCCTGCCGGCCTTGCTGTCGGCCGCTGCGATCCTCGGCGTCGCGGGCTGCGGTCCGACCGTGGACAATCTGCCGATGCCCAAACCCGGCGTCAGCGGGCCCACCTACACCATCCACGCGGTATTCGGTGACGCCCTGAATCTGCCCGACCACGCCCATGTGCGAATCGGCGGCACCGATGTCGGAACGGTCACCCAGATCGAGACCACCAATTTCCAGGCCGATGTCGGAATGAGCATTCGCAGCGATATCAGCCTGCCGCGCGGAACCACCGCCGAATTGCGCCAGGCCACCCCGCTCGGCGATATGTTCGTAGCGATGACCCTGCCGAGCCAGGCCGATTCGGGACCGGCGCTGCGCAATGGGGACACCATCGGCGCCGATCACACCGCCACCGCCGCCTCCGTGGAACAGCTGATGATGTCGGTATCGCTGCTGCTCAACGGCGGTGCGATCAATCAGGCGGCGAAAATCGCCAGCGAGATGGACTCGATGTTCGACGGCCGCGGACCACAATTCGCGCATCTGATCGGCGAGATGACCTCGGTGATCACCGCACTCGATCAGCGCACCGCCGACATCGACTCGGCGCTGAACGGAATGAACGCACTCACCGGCGAATTGGCCCGCCACAAAGCCGAACTCGGCACCGTCGCCGATACCTTCCCGAAACTGCTCGGGGTGATCAGCGAGAACAATCAGCGCATCGTCGATCTGACCGGAAAGGTCTCGACCGCGATGAGTGCGATCGGCGACTTCACCAATACCACCGGGCCGCAGGCGAAATCACTGTTCGACAGTATCCAGCGACTGATGAGCGGATTCACCGAATCCGGTAACAACCTGGCCGGTACCCTCGACGCCTTCCACCAGCTGTATCCCCCGGTGATGGCCGGTACCAGGGGTCCGGCCCTGACGGTCATGGCCACGGTCTCGGCGCTGAGCCTGAGCGCGCTCAGCGATCCCAATAGTGGCCGTTGGCCGAACGGCGGCGACATACCGCTGTTCATAGGCAGTCTGACTCAGGTCTTCCAGAAGGTTTTCGGCCGGGTCACCAGCCCGCCGCACGCCCTGCCCGGCTACCCGCCGCCCCCCGCCCCGCCCGCACCGGGAGGTCCCCGATGATCACTCGACTGTGGCCGCGACTGGTCCGGCGGCGCATCCTGCTCGCCAATCTCGGGCTGATCGTGGTGCTGCTGATCGGATGTGCGTATTTGTCCCGGGAAGTGCTGCGGGTCAACTTCTTTCAGGACAAGATCCATGTCACCGTGGACCTCGCCACCTCCGGGGGGCTGCTGCCGGGTAACGATGTGACCTACCGAGGCACCCGGGTCGGCAAGGTCACCTCGGTGCGGACCGCGGGCGACGGGGTGGCAGCGGTCGCCGAAATCGATTCGAAGGCCCGAATTCCGGTCGGCGGGGCGGTGCACGTGGGCCGGCTGTCGGCGGCCGGCGAGCAGTATCTGGACTTCCGCCCCGACGCCGACACCGGCCCATATCTTTCCGACGGCGCGGTCATCGAACGGTCCCGCACCAGCACCCCGGTTCCGATCACGAATGTGCTCACCGATATGAGCGATCTGGTCGGCGGGATGAATCCCGAGCGGCTCAGTGTGGTCGTCGACGAACTGGACAAGGCCCTCGCCGGTGGCCCGGATAAATTGCGCAATACGATCTCCGGGATCAGCCAGGCCATGGCCGGTTTGGAACAGATGCTGCCGCAGACCAAGCAACTGGTGGAAAACCTGGAGGTGATCGCCTCCACCACCCAGCACGCCCAACCGGATCTGGGCTCGCTGACCGCCCAGGGCGGTGTGGTCTTCGAACAGGCCGCCAAAGCCGATGGCGAACTGCGCAAATTCCTGAACCAGGCACCGGGTCAGCTCTCGACGCTGAATTCCGTAGTGGCCCAGAATCAGGACCCGCTGACAAATGTGGTCACCAATATGGTGGCGATCACGAAGGCCGCGAAATTGCGGCAGCCCGCGATCGAGGCACTGTTCCCGTCGCTACGCGACGGTGTGGCGGCCCTGGGCATTCCCGTCTACGGCGGCGTCTTCCACACCCTGGCCGATATCTGGCCACGACCGACCTGCGACTATGGGACGGTTCCGGTGCCGACGACCGAACCCGTTCGCGATACTCGGCTCCGGCTCTACAACTACTGCGAGACCAAGGATCCGTCGATGCAGATCCGAGGTTCGGCCAATGCGCCCCGGCCCAATGTCCCGGACAACACCGCCGGGCCGCCGCCCGGGGTGACCGGGAACGAACTGTCCCGGCCGATGCCTCCCGACCCGACACTTCCCGGCAATTAGGAGCCCCATGAGCGAGGACACCACGAAAAACGAGAATTCCGAATCAAAGGAACCGGCTCAGACATCGGAAGCCGGAGCCGAGGCGACGTCCGAAACCCGAGCCGAGGCTGCCTCCGAGCCCCCGCCCGCGGGCGACGCCGCGAGCGCCGACGAATCCGATACCTCCACGGATACGAAATCGGCTGCGGACGAACAGGTCTCGCAACCGGCGAAGGCGTCGCGGAGCCGGGTGCTGATCACCACCGCGGCAGCGCTCGCGGTACTGCTGATCGCCGCGATCGGCACCAGCGTGTACTACTACCTGCAGAATCGCGACGCACGCCAGCTCGCGGGCGCCCGGGACCAGGCCCGGACCGCGGCCTGCGCCTACGCTCCGGTGCTGGCCGACTACGACGCCAAGAATCTGGACTCGTACTTCAAGAACGTCCTCGACGGTGCGACCGGCGAATGGCACACCCAATTCGAGTCCACCACACCGGATCTGCGCGACGCGCTGACCAAGGCCGGGGTGACCTCCAAGGTCACCGATGTGCAGTGCGCGGTGCAGAGCAACGACCGAAACTCCGCCGTGGCGGTGGTGGTCATCGGCCAGAGCGTCACCAGCCAGGGCACCGGGGGCAAGCCCGTACCCGGGCAGTTGTCGATGGTGCTGCGGATGCAGAAGCAGGG
>JAFMQT010000521.1 GCA_017354515.1 Nocardia sp.
CGACAGGTAGTTGTCGATCGCCATGTGGACCGTCGAGAACAGCTGAATGTTGGTGTTCGGGATCTCCGGCGACTGGAACAGGTCCAGGAAGGTTTCCGCGTACATCCAGCCCGGGTCCAGGAATGCGAACTCGGTGCCGATGTGCAGCGTCACCGCGATGTCGTTTTCCTCGAGCAGACGCCACAGCGGGTCCAGGCTCGAGTGCGCCGGCGAGACTCCGCCGGGAGGCACGTCCGCCTGCAGGTACACCGCGCGGACACCGGCGTCGATCAGGTCCTTGGCGGTGTTGATCATGTCGTTCACGTCGGGGCTGGTGTTCAGGATCCCGACCATCCGGATACGACCGTCGCCGATGACGGCGTTCGCCTTGACCCAGTCGTTGTACGACTTCACGAAGGCCTTCGCGAAGTCCGGGCGGGAGATGCCCTCGAACACCGACATGTCGCCGCCGAACCGCAGATCGTAGGCCATATCGGTCATCTCACCGATGATCATCGCGCCGATCGCGGTGGTCGGGAAGACCAGCTGCTTGTCGATCCCCATCACATCGAGGACCTCGATACGCCGGCTGAGATCGATCGCGCTGGGGGCCGCGGGGCCCTTGACCTTCCAGATGTCCTCGGGATCGATCTCCTTGGAGTCATCCTTCACATCCGGCCGGTGCATGTTGGTGTCCGACGGATCCGGGCGCAGTTCGTCCGCGGACGCGAACACCTTTCCGATGATCCGGCCGGGCTGTCCCAAGACATCTTCGAGCAAGTTGCTCGGGATCATTTCGTGACTGTCTACGTCATGCGCAAGCAGCTTCATTGCAGCCTCTCTGAGTTGTCATTCTGTGTGCGGAGAATTTGAGTTGGTCCGCCAGTCGTGTTCCGGTACCTCGCAATAGATCTCGATCGCATTGCCCTCGGGGTCGTAGATGTGGAGGCTGCGCGTCATGCCGTGGTCGAAGCACCACGTGCCCCACGCGTTCGATGCCCATCACGTGCCTCCGCTGGCCTTGCGTCCACCCATCACTTCCGGGCACCGGCATCGTCTCGATGCGGTAGCCGTGCAGGTCGGCGACTAGATAGATTGATCTAGCTCACATAGCGTAAACGCTTTTTTCCCGCTCCGTCAACCCTTCGAACACGAGCCGAAAACATGACCCGCCGACACCATCCGCCCGCAGCGGACGATTTCGGATGACCAGAAGTCTCGTCGCCGACCAGCGCGGCCGGTACCCGCCAACCGCCGCGCGGTCAGCGCCGCGTACCCGCCGATTGCCGGGTACGCGGCAGGCATACGAAAGCCCCGCACGTCGTTGACGAGCGGGGCGGGGTGAATACCACTGTGGTCGCGGCCTGCGACAGTCCCCCAGCGACCGACCGGCCCGAAGATGAGGCCGACGAATTCGACCGGCTATAACTCTTCCCCCGGTGGCGGCCTCTTCCCCCGGTGGCGCCGGCCCGTTCCGAACGGGGACGACGCGGTGGCGATCAGCTCTCGGCGTCGCCCCGGCCGGAACGGTCGTATCGACCGGCGGCGAGCCCGGCGGCCACGGCGTTGGTCGCCGCCCGGCCGGCGGTGTGCAGCGGCGCCGAGGAGCGCACCGTGCGCGAGAGCAGGACCGCCCCTTCGATCAGGCAGAACACCTCCACCGCCACCTCGCGGGCGCGCTCGGCGCTCATCCCGGCGGCGATGAACCGCTGCCCGAGCACCTCCAACCACGATTCGAACGCGGCGGCCGCGGCCTCCCGCATCAGCTCGTCATTGTTGGCCACCTCCAAGGCGATCGTCGCGATGGGGCAGGCATAGCCGTAGTCGGTGTTCTCGAGCAGTTCGGCGGCCTGCACGAAGGAGTTCGCGGTCGCCTCGACCACGTCGGCCCCCGGCGGGTACACCGACTCGAGCAGCTCGCGATAGCGCTTGCCGCCGTGGGTGAGAGCGGCAGCGCCGAGTTCCTGCTTACCGCCCGGAAAGAAGTGGTACAGCGATCCGTAGGGGGCCTCGGCGGCGGTCAGGACGGCCTTGATTCCGGTCGCCCCGAATCCCTGCCGGCTGAACAGGTCGACGGCGGATTCCACTAGGCGGTCGCGTGTTTCGGGCCGCTTACCAAGGGTTGACGGGGTGGGAGACATGTGTCTAGATTACCCCACTAGATCAATCTGTCGTAGTGTGATGTTCGCCCCAGCATCTGCGCACCTCATGCGCCCCACCGCCATTCACCCGCCCGACCAGCGGAGACAGATGCTCAGGCATGTGATAGATTGATCTAATGAGCACCGATACACGCATCTTCGAACTCCGCACGTACGAGGCCGTCCCCGGCAAGCTCGACGCCCTGCTCACCCGCTTCCGCGATCACGCGGTCAAGCTGTTCGAGAAGCACGGGATGACCAATATCGGTTTCTGGGTGGCACAGGACGACGAGGGCAAGCCCACCGAAACCCTGGTCTACCTCGTGGCGCACGCCAGCCGGGAGGCCGCCCAGAAGTCATGGGAGAGCTTCTGGGCCGATCCGGAATGGCAGGCCGCCAGGTCCGGTGAACAGGTCACGGCCAGCGCGACGACGAAGTTCTTGGAACCGGCAGAATTCTCCGAGCTGCGCTGACCCGCGCCACGGATTCGCCCATCGCCTCCCCGGCCCGCCGGGACCACTCGAAGGAACGTGAATGACCTCGCTGTTCGACCTCACCGGACACGTCGCCCTGGTCACCGGAGGCAACTCCGGGATCGGTCTGGGCATGGCGCACGGGCTCGCCCACAGCGGCGCCGATGTCTGCGTCTGGGGCACCAACGACGAACGCAACGAGTCTGCCGCACAGGAGCTTTCCAAGCACGGCACGCGGGTCCGGGCGATCCGCTGCGACGTCGGCGACGAGGACGAGGTGACCGCGAGCTTCGCGCAGACACTCGACTACTTCGGCCGGGTCGACTCCTGTTTCGCGAACGCGGGCACCCGCGCACCCGATACCGCGTTCATCGAGACGAGTCTGGCGGACTTCCGATCGACGACCCGGGTGAATCTGGACGGCGCCTTCCTCACCCTGCGCACCGCGGCCCAGCACATGGTCGAGCGCGGCGGCGGGGGCGTGCTCGTGGGCACCTCGAGCGTGTCGTCGATGCACGGAACCCCCCGCGGCCAGGCGTATGCGGCGAGCAAGGCCGGGCTGACGGCGATCATCAGAGGCTGCGCGGTCGAACTGGCGCGGTACGGGATCAACGCGCACTCGATCGTCGCGGGCTGGACACAGACCCCGCTGATCTCCCGCGAGATGCACAACCCCGCCTTCGAACAGAACGTCATGAAGCGGATGCCGCAACGCCGTTGGGGCGGGCCGGACGATTTCGCCCGTGTC
>JAFMQT010000020.1 GCA_017354515.1 Nocardia sp.
GTGTGCGGCCCGGCAGCTGAGGCAGGGTGATCTGCGGCAGCCCCGGTGCAGCGGGGAGACCGGGCAGCTGCGGAAGTCCTGGCACGGCCATCGCGGGAACCGGGCGCGGACCGGCGCTGGGCAGCCAATCGGGCAGCATCTTCGCCGGGAACTGTTGTGGCGGGGAGGTTTTCGCGACATGTCCGCAGCGCGGTCCGTACATCGCGCCGTAGTGCGGGCAGTCCGCCTCGGTGTACTGCCGGAATGGGGTGAGCGAGACATCCAGCGACCAGACCATATGTTTGCTCGGACCCCACCGGAAGGCGGTTTGCAGGGTGTGCAGGGCGCTGTTCATATTGGCCAGGGTCTGCGGGATCGCCTGCGGGTCGCGGGACAGGCCGCCGAACACGCCGTCCAGGCCCGATACCAGCACCTTGCCCTGATTCGGATTGTGCGCGAACAGGCTGTTGGTGGTGTCCACCGTCGCCCCGGCATCGGTCAGCAGGGCGACCAGCTGACCGCGCCGTTCGGTCAGGGTGCGTGCGGTGGTCACCGAATCGTTGAGTACGCCGACCAATTCGGGTGCCGAGGCGCTCAGTGCGGCGGCCGAACGGCCGAGATTGCCCAGCAGATCACCGATTCCGGGGATGTCGTGTACCTGGGTCATCCAGGTGTCAAGCCGCTCGATGGTCGATCCGGGCACCCGCGCCGAGGAATCCAGCGCGGTGGACAGCGTGCCCAGCACCCGGCCCAATTTCTCGGGCTGAATCCCGTTCAGTACGTTGCGCAGCACATTCAGGGTGGTCTGCAACTGCGTGGTCGCAGGTCCGGTGTCCTCGGGAATGGTGGCGCCCGAACGCAGGGTCGCGCCGGTCCGTCCCGGATTGTCGACCAGTTCGAGCGCGCTCACGCCGAAGATGTTGTCGGGGATGATGCGGGCGGTGACATTCGCCGGAATGGTCGGTCCGATATCGGGTTTCAGCGACAGTTTCGCACGTTGCCGTTGCCCCTTGGCCACGATTTCCACCGAATCGACACTGCCGACCAGCATGCCGCGGAATTTCACATCCGCGTGCGCCGGGAGCCCGTCACCGGTGCTGGTCAGGGCCGCGGTCACCGGCAGCTTATCGGTGAAATGGCCGGTGTAGCGCATCAACAGCAGATACAGCGCGACCGCGACGGCGGTCAGCAGGGCCAGTCCTGCCATGGTCATCTTGAGGCCCGAAGGGCCGCGTCCACTGAGATCGAAAACCATCCGCCCGACCTATCCGGAGATCCGGAATCCGGGGTCGATACCCCAAATTGCGAGTGTCATGAAGAGATTCGCGAAGACCATCACGACGATGACCATCTTGATCGCGCGGCCGGCCGCCATCCCCACACCCTCGGGACCGCCGGTGGCGAAATAGCCGTAGTAGCACTGGATGAAGGTGGCCAGCAGGGTGAACACCACGACCTTGAGTAGCGAGTAGAACATGTCGGTGCTGATCAGGAACTGGAAGAAGTAGTGGTCGTAGGTTCCCGACGCGGTGCCGCCGAGTACCAGAGTGGTCAGTTTGGTCGCGACATAGGCCGCCGCCAGTCCGACGCTGTAGAGCGGGACGATGGTCATCGTCGAAGCGATCATGCGGGTGGTGATCAGATACGGCAGCGGCCGGATGGCGATGGATTCCAGGGCGTCGATCTCCTCGGAGATCCGCATCGAACCCAGCTGTGCGGTGAACCGGCAGCCGGATTGGATCGCGAAGGCGAGCGTCCCCAGTATCGGGGCCAGTTCACGGGTGGTGGCGAACCCGGAGATGGCGCCGGTGAGCGGGCTCATGGTGAGCATATTCAGGGCCGTGAACGACTCCATCCCGACGATGATCCCGCCGAAGGCGCACAGGATGAACACCACGCCGACGGTGCCGCCGCCGACGATCAGCGAACCGTTACCCCAGCCCACATCCGCGGTCAGCCGGGCGACCTCGCGCCGGTAATGCTTGATGACGATCGGCAGTGCCGCCAAGGCCTGGAAGAAGGTGATGGCCTGATGGCCGAGCCGCTGATTGGCCTGCACCGGTACCTGCGCGGCGGTGCCCACCACGCGCAGCGGTCGCGCGGCTGGCGGGACATAAGTACTGGCCATCTCAGAGCACCTTCGACGGAAACAGCGTGTTGTAGAGCTGGGTGGCGATGATGTTGGTAGCGAACAGCATCAGTGCCGAGGAGACCACCGCCGAGTTCACCGCATTGGCCACCCCACCGGGGCCGCCGCGCGCGTGCAGTCCGGTATCGCAGGCGATGACCGCGGTCAGCACCCCGAAGATCGCGGATTTGACCAGCGCGATGATCAGATCGTTGGCCACCGCGAAGGAGGCGAATGAGCCGATGAACGATCCCGGGGTGCCGGACTGGGCGTAGACGTTGAAGATATAGGCGGCCGCGAAACCGACGAATACCACGAATCCGCACAGCAGCATGCTGACCAGCACCGCCGCCGCCAGTCGGGGAGCGACCAGTCGCCGGACCGGATCCACACCCATGACCTTCATGGCGTCGATCTCTTCGCGGATGGTGCGCGACCCCAGATCCGCGGTGATGGCCGAACCCACCGCCCCGGAGATCATCAGTGCCGAAACCAGTGGTGCGCCTTGGCGGATGATGCCCATCCCGGCGACGGCGCCGATGAAGGTGGTGGCGCCGACCTGATTGACCAGGGAGCCGATCTGGATCGAGACGACCACCGAGATCGGGATCGCGACCAGGATGGTGGGCGCGGCCGAGACGTTGGCCATGAACGCGCACTGCTTGATGAATTCCTGATAGGGGAACCGGCGTCGTGCCAGCGAGACCAGCAGCTGGATGATCGATTCTCGCCCCAGCAACACCTGGCGGCCCAGGGTCTCCAGCGATCGTTGCGGATGGCGGCGCCATAGACCGGAAGCTGCCTCGGTGAGCGCGCGCAGCTCACCAGAATCGGCGCCGGGCCACCGGGGCGAGGGCTGTGATCGGGGCGGCGCCGTCATATCCGGCCGATCTTTCCCTCGCTGAGCAGCCGGTTCGGTCCGATGTGCATGGTGCGTTCCTTCCGGGTGCTCCGCGCGCGCCGCGGATGTCCGTATGTTAGGCGCAATTCTGGACCGGTTGCGGAGTTTTGGGGAATTTTCCGCGGCCAGTTTTGCCGGAATCAGCGCGATCCGTGCGGTTCGCCGCGAGAGGTTGGGGTCTGTAGGAAGTTACTGAGAATTCTTCACATCTGGGCAGGCGGGAGCGCGGCCGGAATTCCTAGCAAGATAGCAGTCGGGTACCAATCCGGTGGGTGGAAGGTAGCAAAGTGCTGTCCGGTAAGTCGGTCTTGCCGTGCGGAATTGCTGTTCCCAGCAGCGGGATATAGCGAAATTGCGCTGTTTCATATAATCTGGCTCGGGCGAGACGGGCGTCACATCGGCGCCGCGCTGTATCGGGCAGCGGTTCGAGTCCGCAGCAGTGAAGGGACATTCCGGATGCGCACGTTGGCTCTGGAACGCGTCGTCCGCGCACCTCGCGCCGATGTTTTCGATTGGCTCATCGATACCAGCAACTACCAGCGGATTCCGGTGATCACCCGGGTGACGCCGCTGCGGCCGGGCAATATCCACGAATACGGCGTCGGCGCGCGGCGATTGGTGGTGACCCCGCTGGCCCGGCTCACCACCGAGATTGTGGATTGCGATCCGCCGCACGCCTTCCGATATCGGCTCAGCAACTCGGCCCCGCTGGTGCGACGCCAGAACGGCGCCGTGACCCTCGACGACGATCCGGACGGCACGCGGGTGTTCTGGCGGACGCAATTCGAGTCGTGCACCCCGCTGTTCTCGGCGTTCTTCACCCTCGCACTGTCGCCGGCGGTCTATGCCGGACTGGCGGGCATCCTCGCCACCGCCGAGCGGGAACTGCGCGGCTACTGACTCTGCCCTCGGGTGAGTGAGGCCCACGCCATCTCGCGCAGGATCGGCCGGGCGCGACCGGCCAGGGTCGGGGAGGCGCTGTGCGGGGTCGAGTTGATCAGCCCGAAGGTCGCGTGGGCCATCACCCGGGCGGCCGGTTCGGCCAGATCGGTATGCATCTCGCGCAGCGCCGCGACCCAGATCTCCACATATTGCCGCTGCAGGCGGCGGACCTGCCGGCGCGCCGTCTCGGGCAGACTCTCCAGATCGCGGTCCTGGATGCGGATGAGTTCGGGCTCGCCGAGGGCGAAGTCCAGATGGAAATCGATGAGTCCGGACAGTGCCGCACGGGCAGAGCCGGCCGCCTCGACCACGGCCCGGCCGCCCTCGAACAGCCGGGTGCTGATCCCGACCAGCAGTTCGACCAGGACCGCTTCCTTATTGGGGAAATGCCGGTAGACGGCGGGGCCGCTGATCCCGGCCGCGGCGCCCAGATCGTCGAGTCGCACCCCGGGGAAGCCGCGGTCGGCGATCAGGCGCGCACCGGCTTCCAGTAGTTGCCGCCGGCGCTGCGCCTTGAGCTGTTCGCGGCGGGTCGGGGCGATCGCCTCACTCATCTCCATCACCCGTCCTCGCGAATGTATGGACATTTCAGTTAATGAAGATTATCTTAATATCCAGTTATTGGCCACTAACCGAATGGGCAGGATGGCGTGATGACCGTGACTGACGACGTGCGGACCGATAACCGGACCGCGCATCTGGCGCTGCTCGACGAGTTGCGCGCGAAACTGGCCGCGAGCGCGCTCGGCGGACCGCAACGGTCCCGCGAACGCCATCTGGCCCGCGGCAAACTGCTCCCCCGGCAGCGCGTCGACCGGCTGCTGGATCCGGGCAGTCCGTTCCTGGAACTGTCGCCGCTGGCCGCCGACGGCATGTACGACGACGAATGTCCGGGCGCGGGGATGATCGCCGGCATCGGGCGGATCTCGGGTCGCGAATGCGTGATCGTGGCCAATGACGCCACCGTCAAGGGCGGTACCTACTATCCGATCACGGTCAAGAAGCATCTGCGGGCGCAGGAGATCGCCCTGCAGAACCAGCTGCCGTGCATCTATCTGGTCGACTCCGGCGGTGCGTTCCTGCCGCGGCAGGACGAGGTCTTCCCCGACCGCGAACATTTCGGCCGCATCTTCTACAACCAGGCCACCATGAGCGCCGCCGGAATTCCGCAGATCGCGGCGGTACTGGGCTCATGTACCGCGGGCGGCGCCTACGTTCCGGCGATGAGTGACGAAGCGGTGATCGTGCGCAATCAGGGCACGATCTTCCTGGGCGGGCCGCCGCTGGTGAAGGCCGCCACCGGTGAGGTGGTGACCGCGGAGGAACTCGGCGGCGGCGAATTGCATTCGCGCACCTCGGGTGTCACCGACCATCTGGCCGACAGCGATGAGGACGCGCTGCGCATCGTGCGCCGGATCGTGGGCACCTTCGCGCCCAAGCGCTCGAGTCCGTGGGAGGTGGCCGCTCCGGTCGAGCCGGCGGCACCGCAGTCCGAACTCTACGATGTGGTCCCGGTGGATCTGCGCACTCCCTACGATGTGCACGAGGTGATCGAACGGATCGTCGACGGCTCCCCGACCGGCAGCGGGTTCGGCGAGTTCAAGGCCGAATACGGCCGCACCCTGGTCACCGGCTTCGCGCGCATCCACGGCCATCCGGTGGGCATCATCGCCAATAACGGTGTGCTGTTCGGTGAATCCGCCCAGAAGGGCGCGCATTTCATCGAACTGTGCGATAAGCGCGGCATCCCGCTGGTCTTCCTGCAGAACATCACCGGCTTCATGGTCGGGCGTGACTATGAGGCCGGCGGTATCGCCAAACACGGCGCCAAGATGGTCACCGCCGTGGCGTGCGCCCGGGTGCCGAAGTTGACGGTGGTGATCGGCGGATCCTACGGTGCCGGAAACTATTCCATGTGCGGGCGCGCGTATTCACCGCGCTTCCTGTGGATGTGGCCCAATGCGCGGATCTCGGTGATGGGCGGCGAGCAGGCCGCGTCGGTGCTGGCGACCGTGCGCGGTGAGCTGACCCCGGAGGAAGAGGAACAGATCAAGGCTCCGATCCGGGAACAGTATGAGCACCAAGGCAATCCGTACTACTCGACCGCGCGACTGTGGGACGACGGTGTGATCGATCCGGCCGATACCCGCACCGTGCTCGGCCTGGCGCTGTCGGTCTGCGCGCAGGCTCCCCTCGAATCTGTCTCCTACGGCGTATTCCGGATGTGATGCATGGTGAACAGTGATGACAGCCCGAACCTCGCGGACCGGGCAATTGTGAGCAGGGCCCACCCCGTTTCATTCGATACCGTGCTGGTCGCCAATCGCGGCGAGATCGCGGTCCGGGTGATCCGAACCCTGCGCGCCATGGGAATTCGTTCGGTCGCGGTGTACAGCGATGCCGATGTCGCGGCCCGGCATGTGGCCGAGGCCGATGTGGCGGTGCGGCTCGGACCGGCCCCGGCGCGGCAGAGCTACCTCGATATCGATCTGGTGGTGGCCGCCGCGGTGCGCACCGGTGCGCAGGCGGTACATCCCGGTTACGGCTTCCTGTCGGAGAATTCGGCCTTCGCGGCCGCGCTGGACAAGGCCGGTGTCGTCTTCCTGGGGCCGTCCGCGCGGGCGATCGAGATCATGGGCGACAAGATCGCGGCCAAGAACGCGGTATCGGCCTTCGGGGTTCCGGTGGTGCCCGGAATCGCGCGCCCCGGCCTCACCGATTCCGAATTGATATCCGCCGCAACCGAAATCGGATATCCGGTGCTGGTGAAACCGTCCGCCGGCGGCGGCGGGAAAGGGATGCACCGGGTGGACGACCCGGCGGATCTGCCGGGTGCGCTGGTCACCGCGCGCCGCGAGGCGGGGGCGGCCTTCGGGGACGACACCCTGTTCCTGGAGCGGTTCGTCACCAACCCGCGCCACATCGAGGTACAGGTCCTCGCCGACCAATTCGGCACCGTCGTCCATCTGGGCGAACGCGAATGCAGTCTGCAGCGGCGGCATCAGAAGGTGATCGAGGAAGCGCCCTCACCGCTGCTGGACGCCGACACCCGCGCCCGGATCGGGGCCGCGGCCTGCGATACCGCGCGCAGTGTGGACTATGTGGGTGCGGGCACGGTCGAATTCATCGTCTCCGCCGATCGACCGGACGAATTCTTCTTCATGGAGATGAATACCCGGCTGCAGGTGGAACATCCGGTGACCGAACTGGTGACCGGCGTGGATCTGGTGGAATGCCAGGTCCGGGTCGCCGCCGGCCAGAAGGTCACGGCCGCACAGGACACCATCGAGCTCACCGGTCACGCCATGGAAGCCCGCGTCTACGCCGAGGACCCCGGCCGCGACTTCCTGCCCACCGGCGGCACCGTACTGGCCCTGGCCGAACCCGAAGGCGAAGGGGTGCGGGTGGATTCGGGCCTGCGCACCGGAAGCGTGATCGGCAGCGACTACGACCCGATGCTGTCCAAGGTCATCGCGCACGGCCGCGATCGCGGGGTCGCCCGCACCCGGCTCGATCGGGCGCTGGCGCAAACGCAGGTGCTCGGTGTGCGGACCAATACCGACTTCCTGCGGTTCCTGCTGGCCGATCCGGACGTTCGCGCGGGGGATCTGGACACCGGACTGCTCGATCGGCGGGCACCGGACTTCCATCCGGCCGCGGTCACCGATGAACAGTTCGTGGCGGCCGCGGTATCGCGCTGGCTGGGCAGCTGGCCCGCGGCGCCGCGCGGGCCGTGGGAGATCCCGAACGGGTGGCGGATGGGTGAGTCGGCGCCGACCGTGCTGCGGCTGGTCGGCGGGGACCGCACGGTGCACGTCGCGATCTCCGGGAGTCCGGACGCGGCGCGGGTCGCGGTGGACGAGGGTCGATCCCGCACGCTGACCGCGCACACACGCGGCGATCAACTGATCGTCGCCCTGGACGGTCTGCGGCTGCGCTATCGGATCGCCGAATCCGACGGGTCGATCTGGGTGGCCGGCGCCGACGGTGTGGTCTCGATCCGAGAGGTCGCCGAGCCGAGTCTGCGCGGCGCGGACGCCCGCGCCGGCGATGCCGAGATCACCAGTCCGATGCCGGGTTCGGTGATCGCGATCCAGGTCGAAGCGGGCGCCGAGGTGGCCGCCGGAACGGCGATCGTGGTGGTCGAGGCCATGAAGATGGAGCACACCCTGACCGCGCCCGTGGCCGGCACGGTGGACCTGCTGGTGGCGGCCGGTGATCAGGTGAAATTCGAACAGGTGCTAGCGCGCGTCACCGCTGCCGAAGGCGGCACAACCGATACCGCTGCCGAAGGCGGCTCAACCGATACCGCTGCCGAAGGCGCACCGGACACGACGAAGTGAAAGAGGTAGGCCGATGACTGAATTCCTTTCCACCGGAACACTTCCCGAGGATTATCGGGATCTGGCGCTGACCGTCCGGGATTTCGCGAATCAGGTCGTGGCTCCGGTCGCGGCGAAACACGATGCCGAGCACACCTTCCCGTACGAGGTGGTGTCGGGAATGGCGGATATGGGGCTGTTCGGCCTGCCGTTTCCGGAGGAGTACGGCGGTATGGGCGGGGACTATTTCGCGCTGTGCCTTGCGCTGGAGGAACTCGCCAAGGTCGACCAGAGTGTCGCCATCACCCTGGAAGCCGGTGTGTCCCTGGGGATCATGCCGATCTACCGGTTCGGCAACGACGCGCAGAAGAAGGAGTGGTTGCCGCTGCTGACCTCCGGTCGGGCGCTGGCCGGATTCGGGCTCACCGAACCCGGAGCCGGCAGCGACGCCGGGGGAACCCGCACCACCGCGGTCCTCGACGGCGAGGAATGGGTGATCAACGGCTCCAAACAATTCATCACCAATTCCGGCACCGACATCACCAAACTGGTGACCGTGACCGCGGTGACCGGGGAAAGCGCCGGGAAGAAGGAGATCTCCACGATCCTGGTGCCCAGTGGCACACCCGGATTCGTCGCCGAACCGGCCTACAACAAGGTCGGCTGGCACGCCTCCGACACCCATCCGCTCAGCTTCTCCGATGTCCGGGTGCCGCGGGAGAACCTGCTCGGCGAACGCGGTCGCGGCTATGCCAACTTCCTGCGGATCCTCGACGAGGGCCGGATCGCGATCGCGGCGCTGTCGGTCGGCGCGGCGCAGGGGTGTGTGGACGAGAGTGTGCGCTATGCCAAGGAGCGCGAGGCCTTCGGCCGTCCGATCGGCGGCAATCAGGCGATCGCCTTCAAGATCGCCCGGATGGAGGCGCGCGCCCACGCCGCCCGTGCCGCCTACTACGACGCGGCGGCGCTGATGCTGTCCGGGAAACCGTTCAAGAAGGCGGCCGCAGTGGCGAAACTGGTGGCCAGTGAGGCCGCGATGGACAATGCGCGCGATGCCACCCAGGTTTTCGGCGGCTACGGCTTCATGAACGAATATGCCGTGGCCCGCCACTACCGCGACAGCAAGATTCTGGAAGTCGGCGAGGGCACCACCGAGGTGCAGCTGATGTTGATCGGACGGGAGCTGGGATTGTGAGCGAACCGAATGCTGGGAGCGAGCCCGCGAGTGAACCGAGGACACCGCGCGAGCACCCTCCCGTACGGCGGGTGGTGCAGCGCGGGCTGTGGCTCGATGAGCTGGAAGTCGGTGTGCTGTACGAACATCGGCCGGGGCGCACCATCACCGAGGCCGACAATGTGCTGTTCACGACCTTGACGATGAATACCCAGGCGCTGCATCTGGACGCGGCCTTCTCCGATGCGCTGCCGCCGTTCAACCAGCGCCTGGTCAATTCGATGTTCACGCTGTCGACACTGGTCGGATTGTCGGTGGCGCAGTTGACCCAGGGCACCATCGTCGGCAATCTCGGCTTCTCCGAGATCGCCTTCCCGAAACCGCTGTTCCACGGCGACACCCTCTATGCGGAAACCCTGGTCACCGATACGCGGGAGTCCAAGAGCCGACCCGGCGAAGGTATCGCCACCTTCGCCCACACCGGCCGCAATCAGCACGGCGATGTGGTGGCTACGGCGGTACGGAAGACGCTGATGCGGATGCGACCTTCACAGGAGGCGGCATGAGTGACAATCGCGCAGCGGCTCGTGCTGCCGACCGGGTGCGGGTGTCCCGCAAATCGCAGGAGGCAGCATGAGCGACAATCGCGCAGCGGCTTGTGCTGCCGACCGGGTGCGGGTGTCCCGCAAGACACAGGAGGCAGCATGAGCTGGGAGATGCCGGGGCCGGCGTGGTTGTTCTGTCCGGCCGATCGTGGGGAGCGGTACGCCAAGGCCGCCGCTGCCGCGGATGTGGTGATCATCGATCTCGAGGACGGTGTCGGGGCGGGGGACAAGGCGGCGGCCCGCGAGGTGTTGGCGAGTACACCTCTGGATCCCGAGCGCACGCTGGTGCGGGTCAATGCCGTGGGGACCGAGGATTTCGCGGCGGATCTGGCCGCCCTGCGCCGGACCTCCTATCGGCGCGTCATGCTGCCCAAATCCGAATCGGCACAGCAGCTTTCCCTGCTGTCGGAGTACGAGGTGGTGGCGCTGTTCGAATCGCCACTGGGTGCGCTGCGGACCGACGAGGTGATGGCCGCGCCGAACGCCATCGGTTCGATGGCCGGCGCCGAGGATCTGCTGGCGGGGTTGGGCGGGAACTCCTCCCGTCGCGCGGACGGTGGCTATCGCGATGTGGCGCAGCATTTACGCAGTACGGCGCTGCTCGCGGCCAAGGCGCACGGCAAGTTCGCCCTCGATTCGGTGTATCTGGACATCGCCGACCTGGACGGGCTGCGGGCCGAATCCGATGCGGCGGTCGCGGTCGGTTACGAGGCCAAGGTCGCCATCCACCCCAAGCAGCTGGCCGTGATCCGGGCCGCGTACGCCCCCGCGGACGCCGAACTGGACTGGGCGCGCCGGGTGCTGGCCGAGGTGCCCAATAATCGCGGCGTATTCAGTTTCGAGGGTCATATGGTGGACGGGCCCGTCATCCGGCATGCCGAACGAATCCTGGCGCGGGCCGAGGCGGTCGCGAAGTAGGGGTCGCGCACTAGGGTTCAGTCCATGACCGTGCATTTCATCGGGGCGGGACCGGGTGCCGCGGACCTGCTGACCCTGCGAGCGGTGACGCTGCTGCGGACCTCGCCGGTGTGCCTGTACGCGGGAACCTATCTGGATCCGGAGATGCTCGCGCACTGTGGGCCCGACACCGAACTGATCGATACCCAGGGGCTGGATCTGGATCGGATCATCGAGCACTGCGCGCGCGCCGATGCCGGCGGTAGGGATGTGGCGCGGCTGTGTTCGGGGGATCCGTCCCTGTATTCGGCCCTCACCGAACAAACCCGACGTCTGGATTCGCTGGGAATCTCCTGGGATGTCACCCCCGGTGTTCCGGCCTATGCGGCCGCGGCCGCGATCGTGGGCTCGGAACTGACCGTGCCCGAGGTGGCGCAGTCGGTGGTACTCACCCGCACCCAGGCCCGCTCGACCGCGATGCCGGAATCGGAGCGACTCGCGGATTTCGCGCGGACCCGGGCCACCCTGGTGCTGCATCTGGCGATCACCCGGATCGATGAGCTGGCCGGCGAGCTGGTGCCCGACTACGGCCGGGATTGCCCGGTCGTGGTGGTGTATCGGGCCGGTCAGCCGCGGCAGCGGGTGCTGCGCGGAACCCTCGCCGATATCGGCGGACAGGTCCGCGACGCCGGATTCCGGCAGGCGGCCGTGATCATGGTCGGTCGCGCTTTGACTCCGGCGCTCGAGTGCGTTCAATCACACTTGTACGACCCGGGCCGCGATCGGCAGCCGCTGTCCGGTCCGGGGGCTTGAAGCGGCACCCCAGCGGTGCCCCTGAGCTCGGTGCGATGATGCCTGGTAGCTATCGGCCTTCGTGGTCGGTTGCCAGCCGTCAGCGGTAGATTGGGCCGGTGGTCATCAGCGCATCGTGCAATAGAGGCGATCCGTGGCTGTCGGATGTGGCCGGGCCCATGTAACGAGCTCGATCCGGTGGACGGATAGGTCCTTGAGCATTTTGTCTGATTGCAATCGAAGAGTGCCCTGAACCGGATGCCGCCCTCGTCTGAGGTGGGTGTCGGTTTCGGTGTGCCGTGAAGGATCACCACCTGGTGTTCCGGAAGCGAGGTTACGGGTTGGACCGGCTGGATTTCGGCGGAGACGGCGAAGCTCGCGGTGAGATGGCGTCCGCGGCGGTGCCCGGGGACGAACTGTTCCCGCTCTCGCCCGCACAACTCGGAATCTGGTATGCCCAGCACCTGGATCCACAGGTGCCGATCACCATCGCGCAGTACGTCGATCTGTCCGGGGATATCGACGTACCGACCCTGTCCCGGGCCGCGCTGGACGCCTCGCACGAACTCGGGTCGGGTTTCCTGCGGATCGTCGAACGCGACGGCGAGCCCTATCAGTTCGTCGATCACTCCCTCGCCGACCGCGACGACGACGGCGTCCAATATGTGGACCTGCGCGAGGCCGCCGATCCCGAGACCGCCGCGCACGAATGGATGCGTGCGGAGTACGGCCGGCCGCTCGATATCGTCACCGATCGCCTGATGCGCTCGTACGCGCTGCGACTGAGCGAGGACCGCTGGTTCTGGTATCTGCGCGCGCACCACATCGCGCTCGACGGATTCGGTGCGATGAATCTGGTGACCCGCATCGCCGAGCTCTACAGCGCCTACCGCGCCGGCACCGAACCCAAGCCCATCAAGGCTTCCGATCTGCGCGACCTGGTCGAATCCGAATTCGCCTATCGCGACAGCACCCGTTTCGAATCCGATCGGGAACATTGGGCGCGGCGGGTGGCCGGCCTCGAGGAGGGCTCGAGCCTCACCGGCCGGCACGCGGGCCCCGCGCCCCGCAACGGTGTGGTCGGCGAATCGCTGTCCGATGACCGCAACGCCCTGCTGGCCGCGGCCGTGCGCCGCTATGACACGGCACCGTCGGCCCTGCTTATCGCGGGTTTCGCGGCCTATCTCGCGCAGTGGACCGATACCGAGGACGTGATCCTGAGCCTGCCGGTCACCGCGCGCACCACCGCGGTGATGCGCCGCTCGGGCGGTGCCACCTCGAATATCGTGCCGCTGCGGTTGCGTGTCGGGTATGAGACCTCGGTGCGGGAACTGCTGAAGGCGGTGACGGTCGAGGTGTCCGGGGCGCTGCGCCATCAGCGCTACCGGCATGAGGACATTCGCCGCGACAGCGCGTCGGCCGATCGCGAATCCGGACTCGGCGACGGCGTGGTGACCAAGGAGTTCTTCGGTCCCTGGGTCAACATCATGCTGTTCCAGGAGGAACTGGTGCTCGGTTCCATCGCCGGGCGTATGCATGTGCTGTCCACCGGATCCATCGAGGATCTGGGCGTCAACTTCTATCAGAGCGAGGGCGGGGCGCGCTCGCGGATCGACTTCGAGACCAATCCGAATATCTACTCCGAAGATGAGGCGCGGCAGCACTATTCGCGCTTCATGGAATTCTTCGACCGGTTCTTGCGCGCGGCGCCGGCCGACCGGCTGTGGGAGTTGCCGGTTACCACGACCGCCGAGCTGGCGAGGACCGCGCAGTGGAGCCGCAACGATCGCGAGGTCCCGGCGACCACCCTGCCCGCGTTGCTGGACGCCGCGATCGCCCGCGACCCCGGCCGAGTCGCGGTCGAATTCCAGGGGCAGAGCCTCACGTATGCCGAATTCGGCTCCCGGGTCAATCGCCTGGCCCGAATTCTGATCGACGCGGGGGTGGGCCCGGAATCGCTGGTGGCGCTCGGTATGCGGCGTTCGCTGGAACTCGTGATCGGCATGCACGCGGTGCTGCGGGCCGGTGGCGCGTACGTGCCGATCGATCCCGACCACCCGGCCGAGCGCACCGCCTACGTCCTCGACAGCGCCGATCCGGTCTGTGTCCTGACCGGATCCGACGATGTGGAGCTGCCGGATTCGGTGCGGCAGTTGCGGATCGACTCCCTCGATACCGAATCGGTCTCGGACGCGCCGATCACCGACGCCGACCGGATCCGCCCGCTGCGTCCGCACAATATCGCGTACGTGCTGTACACCTCCGGATCGACCGGTCGCCCCAAGGGGGTGTCGATCACCCACCACGCGATCGTGAACCAGCAGTTGTTCATGCTCGACCGCACCCGGGTCACCGCGGCCGATGTCTATCTGCAGAAGACCGCGACCACCTTCGACGTATCGCTGTGGGGTTATTTCCTGCCGCTGCTGGCGGGGGCGAAACTCGTGGTCGCCGATCCGGACGGCCATCGCGATCCGGTGTACATCGCGCAGATGATCGACCAGCACGCGGTCACCATGACCGACTTCGTACCGTCCATGCTGACGGTTTTCGCCACCCATGCGACGCCGGGTCAATGTTCTTCGCTGCGTGAGGTTTTCGTCGCCGGTGAGGCCTTCCCGCCGGAGACCGCCGCGTTGTTCCGGGAACTGGCCCCGCAGGCCGGGCTGAACAACCTGTACGGCCCCACCGAGGCTGCGGTCTCGGTCACCTACTTCGAGCTCGGGGCCACCGATTCGGGCACCATCCCGATCGGCGAACCGGATTGGAATGTCGTTGCTCACGTGCTGGATTCGCGGTTGCGGCCGGTCGGTATCGGGGCGCCGGGTGAACTGTATCTGGGTGGGCGGCAGCTGGCCCGCGGCTATCGTGGCCGCGCCGATCTGACCGCCGACCGGTTCGTCGCGGATCCGTTCGGCGCGTCGGGGGACCGGCTGTATCGCACCGGTGACCTGGTGCGGTGGCGGCTGGTGGATGAGCGTCCGGTGCTCGAATATCTGGGGCGCACCGATTTCCAGGTGAAGTTCCGCGGTCAGCGGATCGAACTGGGCGAGATCGAAACCGATCTGCTCGCTCATCCGACGGTCAGCCAGGCCGTGGTGCTGGTCGTCGATACCGCGACCGGTCAGCAGTTGGTCGCGTATGTGGTTCCGGCGCCGGGATATTCGCCGGAGCCGGCCGAGCTGACCCGTTTCGTGAGCGAACAGCTGCCCAGCTACATGGTGCCCGCCGCGATCACGGTGCTCGCACAGTTCCCGCTCAACACCTCCGGGAAGCTGGATCGAAAGGCCCTGCCGGAACCGGTGTTCAGCGCCGACGCCACCGGCTATCGCGCTCCCCGCACCCAGGCCGAGCAGATCGTCGCGGGCGTGTTCGCCGATGTGCTGAGCCAATCGGTGGTGGGCGCCGACGACAACTTCTTCGAACTCGGCGGCAACTCCCTGGTCGCGACCCAGGTCGTCGCCAGGGTTTCAGCGGCGTTCGGAGTGCGACTGGGCGTTCGCGCGCTGTTCGAGACCCCGACCGTGGCCGGAATCGCCGCGCGGGCGCAGAGCGCCGCCGAATCCGGTACCGGCGCCGACTCGGCGACGCGGCTGCCGCTGGTGGCGCAGCCGCGCCCGGATCGGGTACCGCTGTCACCGGCCCAGCAGCGGATGTGGTTCATCAACCAGTTCGATCCGGCCGCGCCCACCTACAACCTTCCGTTCGTGGTGCGGCTACACGGCCAGGTCGACACCGACGCGCTGCGCGAGGCGCTGCTGGATGTGATCCGGCGCCAGGAATCGCTGCACACCGTCTTCCCCGAATCCGAGGACGGCGGATATCAGCTGGTCGTACCGACCGATGAGGTCGAATTCGCCATCCCGGTCACCGCCATCGATGCGGCCGAATTGCATGATGTGCTGGCCGATTTCGCCTCCACCGGATTCGATGTGTCCCGCGAATTCCCGATCCGGGTGCGGATCTACCGCGTCACCGGCACCGACGGGGCCGAGGACGACTGCGCGGTGGCGTTCGTGGTGCATCACATCGCCGCGGACGGGTTCTCCTTCGGGCCGCTGGCCCGCGATGTCACCGCCGCCTATCTGGCCCGGGCCGCCGGTGGTCCGCCGACCTGGTCGCCGCTGCCGGTGCAGTACATCGATTACACGCTGTGGCAGCGTCAGGTGCTCGGCGACGAGGGTGACGCGGATTCGGTCGCCGCACGCGAGATCGTTTACTGGCGTGAGCAATTGGCCGGACTACCGGATCAGCTGGAGCTGCCCGCCGACCGGCCCCGCCCGCCGGTGCAGAGTTTCCGGGGCAGCCAGGCCGGCTTCGAGATCGACGCCGATCTGCACTGCCGATTGGTGAATCTGGCCCGGGCCGAGGGTGTTTCGCTGTTCATGGTGCTGCACGGCGCGCTGGCCGCCCTGCTGGCGCGGCTGTCCGGGACCCGCGACATCGCCATCGGCACCCCGGTCGCCGGGCGTGGTGAACAGGCTCTCGACGACCTGATCGGCATGTTCGTCAATACCCTCGTGCTGCGGTCCGAGGTGGACGGCGCCGATCGGTTCAGCGATTTCCTGGCGCGCACCCGCGAGGCGGATCTGTCGGCGTTCGCCCATGCGGAGGTGCCGTTCGAGCGCCTGGTCGAGGTACTCAACCCGGTGCATTCGCAGGCCCGGCATCCGCTCTTCCAGGTGATGCTGTCGTTCCAGGAGATGTCGCACGTCAGCCTGGAACTGCCCGGATTGTCGGTCACCGCCGAGGAACTCGACCTCGACATCGCCAAATTCGATCTGCTCTGGACGCTGACCGAACAGCGCGGCGGCAGTGGTGAGCCGGCGGGAATCTCGGCGTCGCTGTCCTACGCCACCGATCTGTTCGACGCCGAAACGGTCGCCGGATTCAACGAGCGGTATCTGCGGGTGCTCGAGGCCGTGGCCGCGGGCCCGCAGACCAGGTTGCGCGATATCGAGGTCTTCGACCCCGCCGAACGCGCGCGGGTGCTGGTGCAGTGGAACGACACCGACCACGAGGTTCCGGCGCTGACCTCGATTCTGGACCCGGTCTATGAGCGGGCCCGGATCCGTCCGGACGCGATCGCTCTGGTGGCCGACCAGGCGGACCGGGCGATCGGCGCCGCGGACGGGGCCGGGGAGATCACCTACGGCGAATTCACCGCGCGGGTGAATCGGCTGGCGCGCAAGCTGATCGCGGACGGCGTGCGGCCCGACACGCTCGTCGCGGTGGGGATCCGCCGCTCGATCGATACGTTCGTGGCCATCTACGCGGTGCTGGCCGCCGGCGGCGGTTATGTGCCGATCGATCCGGATCATCCGGCCGAACGCACCGAATACGTCCTCGCCGATGCCCGGCCGGTGGTGCTGCTGACCACCGCGCGCGACGAGATGACGACCACCGGATGTCCGGTCGTGGAGATCGATACCGTCGCATTGGACGACTTCGACTCCGCCCCGATCACCGACGCTGACCGTCGCGGACGGCTGCGCCCGGACAACCTCGCCTACGTGCTCTACACCTCCGGATCCACGGGCCGGCCCAAGGGTGTGGCCGTCACCCACGCCGCCATGATCAACCAGATCTGCTGGAAGATCAGCGAGAGTGGGCTCAGCGATGTCGATGTGGTGCTGCACAAGACGCCGTTCACCTTCGACGCCTCGCTGTGGGAGTTGTTCGCGACCCTGGCCACCGGTGCCAAGGTGATCGTCGCGGTACCCGACGGGCACCGCGATCCGCTGTACCAGTCCGAGGTGATCTGGCGTCATCGCGTCACCATGACCTCGTTCGTGCCCTCGCTGCTGGCGGTATTCGCCGCCACCGCGCCCGCCTCCGAGTGCACCTCGCTGCGCGCGATATACGTCGGCGGTGAGGTGCTGACCCCGGCCACCGTCGCGCTGTTCCGGCGTATGAACGGCGCCACCATCCACAACCTGTACGGTCCCACCGAATTCACCGTCAATGCCACCGCCGCACTGGTCGATCCGGGCGTGAGCGGGACGGTTCCGATCGGGCGGCCGGTGTGGAATTCGCGGGCCTATGTGCTGGACGAGGCGCTGCGTCCGGTGCCCGCCGGGGTTGCCGGTGAGCTGTATCTGGCCGGTGTGCAGATCGCGCGTGGATATCAGGGACGCGCGGTGCTGACCGCCGAACGGTTCGTCGCCGACCCGTTCGGCGCGCCGGGGCAGCGGTTGTACCGCACCGGCGACCTGGTGCGCTGGAAGACGCACTCCGACAACGGAATCGGTGAACTCGAATATATCGGCCGCACCGATTTCCAGGTGAAGTTCCGCGGCCAGCGCATCGAACTCGGCGAGATCGAGTCGGCGCTGACCGAACTGCCCCAAGTCAACCAGGCCGCGGTGCTGGTCAGTGAGACCGTCACCGGCGATCAGTTGGTGGCCTATGTGGTCGCCGCCCAGCCGGAGGTGGCGACCGAGGAGATCCAGAGCGCCCTGCGCGAGCGGCTGCCCGGCTATATGGTGCCCTCGGCGGTGATGGTGCTCGACGAGTTCCCGCTCAACGCCTCGGGCAAGCTGGACCGGCGGGCGCTGCCGGCACCGGTGTTCGAGGTTCGCGAATTCCGCACGCCCACAACACCTATCGAGGAGATCGTCGCCCAGATCTTCGGTGAGGTGCTGGGGCTGGCGCGGGTGGGCGCCGATGACGACTTCTTCGAACTGGGTGGCAACTCGCTGATCGCGACCCAGGTGGCCTCCCGGCTCGGCACCGCACTCGACACCCGGGTACCGGTCCGGATGCTGTTCGAGGCCAGTACGGTGTCCGCGCTGGCCGCGCGGGTGGAATCACATGCCGGTGACGGCGCCCGCAAATCACTGGTCGCGCGCGAGCGGCCGGATCGGGTGCCGCTGTCACTGGCCCAGCAGCGCATGTGGTTCCTGAACCGGTACGACACCTCCTCCTCGGTCAACAACATTCCGGTGGCCATGCGGCTGTCGGGGGAACTGGATGTGGCCGCCCTGCAGGTCGCCATCATCGACGTGATCGACCGGCACGAATCGTTGCGCACGGTATTCCCGGAGACCGGTAGCGCCCCGGTGCAGGTCGTGCTGGACGCCGCGCAGATCGTGCCCGATCTGACCCCGGTCCCGGTCACCGAGGCCAATCTGGTCGAGCATCTGGTCGAATTGGCGTCCACCACCTTCGATGTGACCAAAGAGGTGCCGCTGCACGCCCGGCTCTATGAGCTCAGCGAGACCGAATTCGTACTGGGGATGGTGGTGCACCACATCTCCGCGGACGGCTGGTCGATGGTTCCGCTGGCCCGGGACGTCATGATCGCCTACGCCGCGCGCACCTCCTGGGAGCAGCCGGCCTGGACCGAACTGCCCGTGCAGTACGCCGATTACGCGCTGTGGCAGCGTGAGGTGCTCGGCTCCGAGGACGATCCGAACTCGTTGATCGCCAACCAGGTTCGGTACTGGACACGCGAACTCGCCGATCTGCCCGACGAATTGGTGCTGCCTGCCGATCGCCCGCGTCCGCCGGTTGCCTCCTATCGCGGCGGCACCTATTCGTTCGTCATCTCGCCCGAAACCCAGCGGCGGCTGGCCGATCTCGGGCGCGAGGAACAGGCCTCACCGTTCATGGTGGTGCACAGCGCCCTGGCGATCCTGCTGGCCAGACTGTCGGGGACGGCCGATATCGCCATCGGTACGCCGGTCGCCGGTCGCGGTGAGGCGGCCCTGGACGATCTGATCGGCATGTTCGTCAATACCCTGGTGCTACGCACCGAGATCGACGGCGCGATGAGTTTCACGGACCTGCTGGCGCAGGTGCGCAATACCGATCTGCAGGCGTTCGCGCACGCCGATGTGCCGTTCGAGCGGCTGGTCGAGATCCTCAATCCGGCGCGGTCGCAGGCACGCCAGCCGCTGTTCCAGGTGATGCTGGCCTTCCAGAATGTCCGTCAGGCCAGTCTGGAACTGCCCGGCCTGTCGGTCAGCGGTGTCGACTACGACACCGGGCTGGCGAAATTCGAT
>JAFMQT010000169.1 GCA_017354515.1 Nocardia sp.
GGCACCCAGTTCGAGGCCGAGCATGTCGGCCCAGAATTGCGCGGTCTCCCGCTGGTCGCGGCAGGCGACGATGGTGTGGTTGAACTGGACGGACAAGAGAATTTCTCCTCGTATCGTGACGGAGCTCGAGCCTGATCGGCCGCCGCCCTTGATCGAACTCTGCGGAGGCCGGCTGGAGCACCGTCTCGTCCAGCCTAGTCCGGGTCGCCGGCCGGGCGCGACCACGATCAGCCGTGGCGCGATCGCTTACCGTGGCGGGTATGAGAATTCGTGGGGCAGTCCTGGAGCGGATCGGCGACGACGCGCCGTACGCGCAGTCGGCGCCGATAACGATCAGCGAACTCGACCTGGCCGCACCCGGGCCCGGTGAGATTCTGGTCAAGATCGAAGCGGCCGGATTGTGCCATTCGGATCTGTCTGTGGTGGACGGGAATCGGGTGCGCCCGGTCCCGATGCTGCTCGGACATGAGGCCTCGGGGCGGGTCGAACAGGCCGGTGCGGGCGTGGATCTGACGGTCGGGCAGCGGGTCGTGATGACTTTCCTGCCGCGGTGCGGCGACTGCGCCGGTTGCTCGTCCGAGGGGCGGATTCCGTGCGCGCCCGGCACCGCGTCGAACAATGGCGGGGAACTGCTGGCCGGTGGGCGGCGGTTGCGCCGCGACGGTACAGAGATCCACCACCACCTCGGAGTCTCGGCCTTCGCCACGCACGCGGTGGTCGATCGCCGGTCGGTGGTTCCGGTGGATGACGATGTGCCGCCGGAGGTCGCCGCCGTCCTCGGCTGTGCGGTGCTGACCGGTGGTGGGGCACTGCTGAATTCGGCCCGCCCGAAGCCCGGCGACAGTATCGCGGTGGTCGGCCTGGGCGGGGTCGGAATGGCCGCCGTACTCGTGGCGGCATCGCTGCGCGAACAGGGCGGCGGTGAGGTGATCGCCGTCGACACTCTGCCTGAAAAGCGGGCGCTGGCAACCGAGCTCGGCGCCATCCGGGTCTACAGTCCGAGCGAGCTGGCCGATCGGGGCGTCGTCGCCGATATCGCGGTCGAAGCCGCGGGAAATGTGCGGGCCTTCGAAACCGCGGTGGCGGCCACCGCCCCCGGCGGTACGACCGTCACCGTCGGCCTGCCGAATCCGGAAGCGCGAGCGAGTATTTCACCCCTCGGGTTGGTGGCGCAGGGCCGCACCATCACCGGCAGCTATCTGGGCTCGGCCGTCCCCGAACGCGATATCCCCGAATATGTGCGCCTGTGGCGTGCGGGCCACCTCCCGGTCGAACGCCTGGTCTCCAGCCGAATCCGGCTCGAGGACATCAACCACGCGATGGACGAACTCGCCGCCGGCCACGGCCTGCGCCAGGTCATAGTGTTCGACTAGAGGGAATGGCGTGAGAGTTCGGGAAGGCCGGTGAGCGGAACCGATCGATGACCATCGCTCTACGATGGAACCATGTCCATGCCCCGGATCGAACGCCCGGACCTCCCCGAGTACATGACGTGGGAGGAACTCGAGCAGTTGCCGGAGGAGATCGCCGATCAGATCGAACTCTGGGATGGCCGGGTGGTGTGGGTTCGGCGTGGCCCGGCCGAACATCAGGCATTTACCCGCCGATTGACCAATTCGTTCGAGTCGGCCGCGCGCAAGAACATGTCGGATAGTCCCGAACGCTGCTGGCGGGTCGAGTCGGAAACCAACGTGTTCCTGTCGCGTGCCGGCAAATCCGACTTCCTCACCCCGGACTTCTTGGTGTTCCGGTGCTTGGAATCGTCGTACCAGGATGTGTACGCGGCCGACACCCTGCTGGTCGGGGAGGTGCTGTCGCCGTCGAACAGGCAATCGGATATGGAGGCCAAGCGGGGGCGGTATGCGGCGGCGGGGATCCCCTGGTATTGGGAGGTGACGCTGTCCCGGGCGGATAGCGCCATCGCCACCGTCCGTGCTTTCGCATTGGAGACCGAGGCAGGCACGCTGCCGCCGGGAGTTCGCCCGTTGCGGCCCGCCAACTATCTGCTGGCCGGCGAATGGACCCACGACGATGCGGAGGGAATTCGATTCGAATATCCGTTCCCGATCGCCATTCCGTGGACCGACTTGCAGTTCTGACCGTACTTCCGGCACGGTGCTCGATGACCGGCGTGGGGTGCCGGAGGGTCGACCGATAGGCTCGCAGCCGACGGACAGTGATCGGATGTGAGGAGTGCGCGGTGGCGACGGACCGGATCAAGGTGGGTGTGCTCGGTGCGCGGGGCAAGGTCGGGCAGGCGATCTGCGCGGCGGTCGAGGCGGCCGCTGATCTGGAACTGTCCGCCCAGGTCGACAAGGACGATTCGCTCGACGCGTTCACCGAATCCGGAACCCGGGTCGTCGTCGACTTCACCCATCCGGGCGTGGTGATGCCGAATCTGCGGTGGCTGGTCGAGCACGGAATCCACGCGGTCGTCGGCACCACCGGTTTCGATGAGGCCCGCCTGCACGAGGTCCGTTCCTGGCTGGCCGCGGCCCCGGAGGTGGGGGTGCTGATCGCGCCGAATTTCGCGATCGGTGCGGTGCTGTCCATGCGATTCGCGCAGCAGGCCGCCCGCTGGTTCGATTCGGCCGAGGTCGTCGAACTCCATCACCCCAACAAGGCCGACGCGCCCTCGGGCACCGCCTACCGGACCGCCGGGATCATCGCCGAGGCCCGCAAACAGGCCGGAGCCGGCGCGATGCCGGACGCCACCAGCACCGAACTCGACGGTGCGCGGGGCGCGAATGTCGATGGGGTGCGGGTACATTCGGTGCGGTTGGCCGGACTGGTCGCCCACCAGGAGGTGCTGCTGGGCACCCAGGGTGAGACCCTCACGATCCGCCACGATTCCATCGACCGCGCCTCCTTCGCGCCCGGTGTGCTGCTGGGTGTGCGGCAGATCGGCTCCCGCCCCGGGCTGACCGTTGGCCTCGACCCGCTGCTGGATCTGTGAGCGATCTGACCGGTGACAGGGCCCGAGGTGCGAGCGTGACCGATCCCGAGCGTGCGGGAGGGCGGCGGGTTATCCGCATCGTCGCCCTCATCGCCTTCCTGGTCCTCGCCCTGGTCTTCTATTTCGTCCTGCTGGGCAGTATCGCGATCGAACTGATCGGCTCGGGGAAACCGGCGGCGGTCGCGATGGGCGTCGGCGTGCTGATCCTGCCGATCATCGGGGTGTGGGTGGTGGCCACCAGCATCCGTGCCGCCCTCGCCCATCAGCACCTGGCCCGCCGCATCCACGACGAGGGCCTGGAACTGGATACCTCGGATCTGCCGCGCCGCCCCTCGGGACGGCTCGAAAAGGCCGCGGCCGATGAGCTTTTCGAGCAGGTCAAGAAGGAATGGGAGGCGGATCCGGATAACTGGCGCACCAACTATCGCGCCGCCCGCGCCTACGATTACGCGGGTGATCGGTCCCGTGCCCGCGAGATCCTGCGGCGGGCAGTGGAACTCGAACGAGTGGAGCGGCGCGGTGGTGACGACGCGTCCCCGACCCGGCCGCAGGCCACGTAGGGCCATCGATTGAGCACCTAGGCTGGTCGACGTGCCGACGCTACTGATCATCCACCACACACCGTCCCCCTTCATGCAGGCCATGTTCGAGTCCGTGGTATCCGGCGCCACCGACCCGGAAATCGAGGGCGTCGAGGTGGTCCGTCGGGCGGCGCTGTCGGTGTCGCCGGCGGATGTGCTGGCAGCCGACGGATACCTGCTCGGAACCCCGGCCAACCTCGGCTATATGAGCGGCGCCCTGAAACACGCGTTCGATGTCATCTACTACCCCTGCCTCGATTCGACCCGGGGACGGCCGTTCGGGGCGTACTACCACGGCAACGAGGGCACCGAAGGCGCGGAGAAAGGTGTCACTTCCATCACTACCGGCCTGGGCTGGGTCAAGGCCGCCGACAATGTGATCGTTTCGGGCAAGCCCGCCAAGGCCGACCTGGAAGCGTGCTGGGAACTGGGCGCGACGGTCGCGGCGCAGCTCATGGCATGAGCTCCTGCCGGCCCGGGCGTGACGAACGCGCCAATCGCACCGGCATCGTCACGGTGACGGCGGATCGCGGTCCTCTCGATCTTCGCGGTTGTCGCGGAATGTGTTGCCGCCCTTGCGCATCTGATCGCGCAGCGCGCCCTGGACGGCGCCGGAGAGCCAGGAGTTCAGGGATTGGCCGTTCTGGTTCGCGGCCTCCTCGGCGCGCGCCTTGAGGTTCTCCACCATGCGCAGTGTGACGCGGCTGATATCGCCGGTCATCTCCTCGAAGGTGGGGTACTGGTCGGCGTGTTGCTCGGCGGCGGGTTCCCCGCGCACCTCGACGCGGACCTCGGCATCGGCCAGGGAGATGTGCACCGTTCGATCGTCGAGTGCGGTGTTGATCTCCTCGGCCAAATCCGAGAGGGCGGCCAACAAGGTGAGGCGGACCGAATTCTCGGTGGCGGCGGCCAATGCGGCGGCCGTGGCCTGCGTTTTCTCATCGCCGAGGGCCGCGGCGGCGATCAGATCGCCACGGAAGCGCTCGGTATATTTACTCAAGTCCATGACGTCAGTATGATGCCATATATGCTGTCACAGCAAGAGTAGTTGACGTCATTATGATGTCGTTAGCCTTAATGTGACCGGACCGTCGGCCGTTTACGACGATGACGGTTCGGTGTCGTATTCGCGACCGGGTAGCCTTTCGACCATGACGAACGGTGAATCGACGCGCTCGGAACCGCGCGCGTCCGGCACGGTCGGTGTCGCGATGGTCACCCCCTTCAACGCGGACGGCAAGCTCGATGTCGATACCGGCGTCGTCCTGGCCAACAACCTGGTCGATCGGGGTGTGGACCTACTCGCCCTCTCCGGCACCACGGGTGAGTCCCCGACCACCACCGAATCGGAGAAGTACGACCTGTTACGCGCCGTCGTCGAGGCCGTGGGCAATCGGGCGACCGTGATCGCCGGAGCCGGCACCTACGACACCGCGCATTCGATCGAACTCGCGCGCAATGCCGAACGGGCCGGTGCGCACGGGCTGCTGGTGGTGACCCCGTACTATTCGCGGCCCTCACAGGAGGGCCTGCTCGCGCACTTCACCGCCGTCGCCGACGCCACCGCCCTGCCGGTGACGCTGTACGACATTCCGCCGCGTTCGATCGTGCCGATCGCGCCCGATACACTGCGACGGCTGGCCGAACATCCGAATATCGTCGCGGTCAAGGACGCCAAGGGCGATCTGGGCGCGGGCGCGGAGTTGATCGCCGACACCGGTCTGTCGTACTACTCCGGTGACGATGTGCTCAACCTGCCCTGGCTGTCGGTCGGGGCGACCGGATTCATCAGTGTGATCGGCCATCTGGTGCCCGAGCGTCTGGTGCAGTTGCGGGCGGCCTATCTCGCCGGGAATGTGACCCTGGCCCGCGATATCAACGCGGGTCTGCTGCCGGTCAATCGGGCGATGGCGCGGGTCGGGGGAGTGGCTCTGATCAAGGCCTCGCTGCGACTGCTGGGATTGGATGTCGGTGAACCGCGGCTGCCCCAGTTGCTGCCGACGGGTGTGAATTTGGAAGCGATTGCCGCCGAGTTGCGGCTGGGAGAGGTTCTTATATGAGTGGTCCGGACAGCCGCAGGCCCCGTCGGTCCGCGAGTCGAGCGGCGGGAGCACCGGCTCCGGTACCGCCGAGCACAGCGCCCGAAAAGGCCGCATCCGCCCGGCCACCGCAGGCTCCCGAACCTTCGGGCGAGTTCGCCCCCGAGCGGAGCGCCGCCGAGAAGTCCACGGGCGGTGAACAACCCGCTGCCCGAGGTGGACAAGCCGCCGCGCGCACGGAATCGTCGGGTGAGCGCCAGCGCTCCCGGCGCCCGGGCCGAGGCCGGCAGGGCAATCGTTCCCGCGCCGAACAGGCTGCGGCACAACGGATTCCGCAGCCGTCGGATTCGCCGGAGCTGCCGTCCGGGCCGCCGCCGAAACTGCCGAAACTCGGTCTGCGGACCTACGCCCTCGGCGGGATCGGCGAAATCGGCCGCAATATGACCGTCTTCGAATACGACGGTTCGATGCTGATCGTCGACTGCGGTGTGCTGTTCCCCGAAGACCAGCAGCCCGGCGTCGATCTGATCCTGCCGGACTTCCGGCCCATCGAGGACCGCATCGATCGGGTATCCGCCGTGGTGCTGACCCACGGTCACGAAGACCACATCGGCGCGCTGCCCTTCCTGCTGCGGCTGCGGCCCGACATCCCGGTGATCGGCTCGAAATTCACCCTCGCGCTGGTGGCGGCGAAATGCCGCGAGCACCGCCTGCAGCCCAAACTGATCGAGGTCAGCGAGGGGCAGAAGACCGAACACGGGGCCTTCGAATGTGAATACTTCGCGGTCAACCACTCCATCCCCGACGCCATCGCGGTCGCCATCCGTACCCCCGCCGGTCTGGTTCTGCACACCGGCGATATCAAACTCGATCAGCTGCCGCTCGACGGGCGCCTGACCGATCTGGCCGGATTCTCGCGGCTCGGCGATGAGGGCGTGGATCTGTTCCTGGTCGACTCCACCAACGCCGAGGTCCCCGGATTCGTCACCCCCGAACGTGAGATCGGCCCGGTGCTCGACAATGTGATCGGTAAGGCCAAGGGGCGAGTCATCGTGGCCTCCTTTGCCAGTCACGTACACCGCATTCAGCAGGTCGTGGAGGTGGCCCAGCGCTACAACCGGCGGATCTGCTTCGTCGGGCGCTCGATGGTCCGCAATATGCAGATCGCCCAGGACCTGGGCTATCTGGACCTGCCCGAGGGCGTCGTGGTCGATCTCGATCAGGCCGCCAATCTGCCCGTCCACAAACTGGTGCTGATCTCGACCGGATCGCAAGGCGAGCCACTGTCGGCGCTCTCACGGATGGCGCGCGGCGAGCACCGTCAGATCAATATCCGCGCCGACGATCTGGTGGTCCTGGCCTCCTCGCTGATTCCCGGTAACGAGAACGCGGTCTTCGGGGTCGTCAACGGCCTGGCCCGGCTCGGCGCCACGGTCGTGACCCAGCAGAGCGCCAAGGTGCACGTCTCCGGCCACGCGTCCGCGGGCGAGTTGCTGTATCTGTACAACGCGGTGCGCCCCACCAATGCCATGCCGGTGCACGGGGAATGGCGTCATCTGCGGGCCAATGCCGCACTCGCGACCGCGACCGGTGTGCCCTCGGAGCGGGTCGTCCTCGCCGAGGACGGCGTCGTGGTGGATCTGGTCGACGGCATCGCCTCGATCGTGGGGAGATATCCCGTCGGTCAGGTGTATGTCGACGGTCTGTCGGTTGGTGATGTCGGGGAGTCCACACTCTCGGATCGGCTGGTCCTCGGTGAGGGCGGTTTCATCGCGATCACCGTCGCGGTCGACGAGACCACCGGTAAGGCGGTCAGCACCCCCGAGGTCAGCGGCCGCGGATTCTCCGACGATCCCGGCGCCCTCGCCGGTGCCCGGGAACTGGTCGAGGCCGAATTGCTGCGCCTGGCCGGGGAGGGCGTCGCCGATACCCACCGCATCGCTCAGGGGGTACGCCGCGTGGTGGGCCGGTGGGTCGCCGATACCTATCGCCGCCGCCCGATGATCGTGCCCACCGTCATCGGAGTCTGATTCCGACCCGCTCGAGTCTGGCTACCGCCTCCGGGCCCTCCCCATTACGCTCGGCAGCATGAGTTTGGCTCAGCAGGAACGTCAGGCGCTGGTCGCGACGATGGCGGAGGTCGGCCCCGATGCGCCGACCCTGTGCGGGGAGTGGACCACGCGGGATCTGGCCGCACATCTGATCGTTCGTGAACGCAAACCCCATACCGCGCCGGGGCTGTTCCTGAAACCGTTCGCCGGTTATCTGGCGTCGGAGCAGAACAAGGTGGCGCGGCAGCCGTACGCCGACCTGCTGGAGCTCATCCGCACCGGCCCGCCCTGGTGGTCGCCGTTCAAGCCGATCGACGCGGTGGCGAATCTGAGCGAGATGTTCGTCCATCACGAGGATGTGCGGCGCTCTCAGCCGCAGTGGCAGCCGCGCGAGTTGTCGGCCGCCGATGAGGCCACATTGTGGTCGGTGGTGAAACGGATGGGCCGTGTCGCGTACCGCAAGTCGCCGGTGACAGTTGTGTTGTCCACAGCGGAGGGTGAGCGCCTGACCGTCCGCAACGTCGGCGGCGACGCGGTCGTGCTGACCGGTAAGGCCTCCGAACTGTTGTTGCACGCCTTCGGTCGCAATCAGGTTCGGATCGACGCCGCGGGTAATGTCGACGATGTGGCGGCGGTCTTCGCCAGCGATCGCAGCGTCTGATCACCTGTCCGGACAGTCGGAATCGGCCGTTGACGGCGGTGTGAGCTACATCGGATATCGCTGAGGTGGGTGTTGCGGATGGTCCGGATGGGGCTGTTGCGGCTAGCCTGAGGGCTATGGCAGGTAAGTCCCGCGGCAGCACGGCATCGAGTTCGCGGGCGGGATCCACCCGGGGGCGGGCCGCACCGCAGCGGACACCGGCGAGGAGATCGCCGGCGAAAGCCCCGGGGCGAACCCGCGCGTCC
>JAFMQT010000522.1 GCA_017354515.1 Nocardia sp.
AGTACAGCTGCAATCCGAGTGCGCCCTCGGCATAGGACTTCTGCGCCAGCAGCATTCGCCGTACATCCGGATGTGCGGCGATCGGCACCTGCTCGCCGCCTTTGGCGCCGATCGGGCGCCCCTGCGGCCGATTGCGGGCGTATTCCAGCGATTTGAGATATCCGGTGTAGGCGAGGGCGGTCGCGGACAGCCCCACGCCCAGCCGCGCCTCGTTCATCATGTGGAACATATAGGACAGCCCGCGCCCCGGCTCGCCGACGAGATAGCCGACGGCCCCGGCCTTTCCGCCCGGTGTGAATCCGCCGTCGCCGAATACCGGGGCGGTGTTGACCGCACCCCGCCAGCCCATTTTGTGATTGATACCGGCCAGCACCACATCATTGCGGGCGCCGAGTGAACCATCCTCGCCGACAAGGTATTTCGGCACGATGAACAGTGATATTCCGCGCGTGCCGGCTTCGCCGCCGGGAATTTTCGCGAGCACCAGGTGCACGATGTTCTCCGACAGATCGTGATCTCCGCCGGAGATCCACATCTTGCGGCCGAACAACCGATAGGTGCCGTCGTCCTGGGGCAGCGCCCGGGTGGTGATATCGGCCAGGGAGGATCCGGCCTGCGGTTCCGACAGTGCCATGGTGCCGAAGAACCGGCCGGTGAGCATGGGACGCAGATACCGGTCGATCTGCTCGGTACTGGCGTGGGCGGCAAGCAGATTCGCATTGCCGATGGTCAGCAAGGGATAGGTCGCGGTGCCGACATTGGCGGCGTAGAACCAGGCCATGGCCGCGGTGAAGACGGTGTGCGGCAACTGGGTTCCACCGACCCGCTCATCCATCGCCGCGCCGACGAATCCCGCCTCGGCGAAGGCCGTCAGCGCGGGACGCACCGCGTCGATGATGTGCACCTTGTCCCCGTCGAAAGTGGGTTCGTGCAGGTCATTGGCGCGGTTGTGCGGTGCGAAGTACTTCTCGGCCAATTCCCGGCTCAGCGCCAGAATCTGATCGAAGGTTTCGCGGCTGTAGTCGCGGTAGCGTTCGCGCTCGGTCAGCCGGGTCACATCCAGCCACTCGTAGAGCAGGAACTCGAGATCGCGGGCGGACATGATGAGCGATTCCATGGCTCAAGCCTGATCGGCGCCGCCGCGCCGCGCAAGAGGGTTTCGATGTCTCGACGGGTGCGTCGTTCAGCCCGGAGTGAACGGCACCTGCACCGGCCACCGCACATAACTGCCTTCGGCGTAGCGGACCCCCGCCGGGTCGATGCTGAAATCCGGGCAGCGGGCCAGCAGTTCGCGCAGGGCGACTGTGGCCTGCATCCGTGCCGCGGCCGCGCCGAGGCAGTGATGATTGCCATTGCCGAAGGTCAGAATATTGCGCGGCCCGCGGGTGACGTCCAATTCGCCCGCATCCGAACCGAATTGCTCCTCATCGTGATTGGCCGAGGCGTACAGCATCAGCACCCGCCGCCCGGCCGGAATGGTGACGCCCTCGACGGTCACATCGCGGGTCGCGGTGCGGGCCAGGCCCTGCACCGGTGAGGTCATGCGCAGGAACTCATCCACCGCGCCCGGAATCAGATCCGGGTTGTCGATCAGGCGTGTGCGCTGGTCGGGATAGTCGGTCAGGAGCTGAACGGCGCCGCCGAGATTTCCGGTGGTGGTGTCGTTGCCGCCGGTGATCATGGTGAACGCGAAGCCGATGATCCGCAGAATCTCCCCGAAGTCCCCGTCGGCCCCCAGCCCGGAGGCCACCAGATGCGAAACGGTGTCGTCGGCGGGTTCGAGTTTGCGCTTGTCGACCATCGCGATGAAGTACTGGGTCAGCTCACCGATCGCGTCCTGGGCCAGTTCGATGCCGCCCAGCGCGGAGGCCGCCATGATGGCGTCGGTCCACTCGTCGAACTTGGGCCGATCCGCCTCGGGCACACCGAGATAGTGAGCGACCACCATGGTCGGCAGCGGTTTGAACAGCTCGGCCGAGATATCCCCGCCGCCGGCCGCCCGCAATCGCTCGATCCGTTCGATCACGAAGTCCTCGACCGCGGGGCGGATCTGCTGCACCTGGCGGGGGGTGAAGCCCTGCGCGACGCGCCGGCGGAATTCCGTGTGGTCGGGCGGGTCGGTGAAGACGAACGGCCGATTCTCGCCGAGCCCGATCTCGCTGAGATTGTTGTAGTCGACGGTCAGGCCCTGCGCCGAGGAGAAACTGTCCGGATCACGTACGGCCGCATAGATATCGGCATACCGCGACAGCACGTAGTAGTCGTGTTCGGGATTGCGCGGAACCACCCGGTGCACCGGGTCGTGGGCGCGCAGCGCGGCATACATCGGCCACGGATCACGCCAGGTTTCGCCGGAGCGGAGCGTGAACCGGGCCTCCTTGTTCTGGTATTCGGCGTCGACCCGGTTTTCGGCGTCGATCTGATTCTCGGCGACCTGGTCCATTATTCGAATGTAGGTCTCGGCGGCCGCCCTGTCCACGTCCCGATCCGCTCCAACCCCGGTACGCTGGACAAACAGTTACCGCGGGACAAGGAGCGTGTGATGCGAGCCAGTCCGATGCTGCGAGAATTCTTCCGGCGCAAGCCGATCGAGGAGATCACCGAGGACGCTCCGGACGGGCTGTACCGTGCCCTGGGGCTGTGGCAGCTGACCGCGATCGGGGTCGGCGGCATCATCGGCGCCGGGATCTTCGCGCTGGCGGGTTCGGTGGCGCACGACACCGCCGGCCCCGCGGTCCTGATCTCATTCCTCATCGCGGGGGTGGCCAGCGCCGCCGCAGCCCTGTCATACGCCGAATTCGCCGGTTTGATCCCGCGCTCGGGATCGGCCTACACCTACGGTTACGCGGTGCTGGGGGAGCCGGTGGGATGGTTCATCGGCTGGGATCTGCTGCTGGAATACACCGCGATCGTGGCCGTGGTCGCCATCGGAATTTCCGGATATGTCCAGTATCTGCTGGGGCAGCTGAACATTCATCTTCCCGACTGGATGATGGGCGCGCCCGGTACCGGACCCCGACATGTGGTTGATCTGTTCGCGGCGCTGCTATGCCTGCTGATCGCCTACCTGCTCACCCTGGGCATTCGGGCCGCGGCCAGATTCGAGACGATCGTGGTCGGGATCAAGGTGGCGGTGGTGATCGTGGTGATCGTGGTCGGCGCCTTCCACATCCATACCGGCAACTACCACCCGTATTTCCCGTTCGGCATGTCCGGTGCGATGACCGGCGCGGCGACGGTGTTCTTCGCGGTCTTCGGCTACGACGCCATGTCCACCGCGGCCGAGGAGTCGGTGGACGCCAAACGCCATCTGCCCAAGGCGAT
>JAFMQT010000170.1 GCA_017354515.1 Nocardia sp.
CGGATGCACCGCCGGTATGAGCTGCGGCTATACGTCGACGGACCGGGGAGTGACGAGGGTCACCCACCGGTCCGTCATTGTCGGTCAGTCGCGGATCAGCTTGCCGCGGTCGAATTCGTGGCCGCCCCAGACGCCGGACTGCCGGGTCGAGGTTGCGAATTCCGCACACTGCCGCCTGATCGGGCAGGCGGCGCAGATTCCGCGGGCGTACTCGAAGTCCTGCGACGGATACGGGAACCACGCGTCGTGATTGGGATCGCCCTTGCACGCGGCCTGTTCCCAGCTCGGTGTGTCCGAGAGCGGGAGCAGATCCACCAGGGTCGGTCCGGTCAGTGTGCTTGTCATTTCGGATCCCTCCTTTCTCGGGATGTGGGTGTTCGGCCGGCGCCGGCGAGGCTGCGCCAGATCTGGCGCTGCCGGCGACGCATATCGCTGGGGGCCTTGGGTTCCCACAGCAGTCGCATGCCCGCCTCTTCGGGAGTGCGGTCGGCCTTGCGGGTATTGCACGGTTCGCAGGCCGCGATCAGGTTGTTCCAGGTATTGGGTCCGCCGCGGCTGCGTGGGCGGATGTGGTCGACGGTGCGTGCCCAGCCGGCGCAGTATCCGCAGCGGTGCGCGTCCCGTCGCAGCACGCCGGCCAGGGTCGCCCGGGAGTCGTCCTCGGCGAATATCCGGTGCCGCAGGTGTATGTAGTGCCGCAGCCGAATCGTTTGCGGCAGTGCGATTTCCAGATGCCGGGACCGAATCGGAAAGCGTGGTTCGCGCTCGGCGACCAGCTCGGCGGCGCCGGTGATCAGCAAGACCACCGCACGCTCGGCGCCGATATCGGTGAGCGCCTCGTACGAGGCGTTGAGCACCAGCACCTGGCTGTGTATCCAGTTGTCGGGAGTTATCTCGGTGGAGACGGCGCGCAACACCATGGGATTCACCATGTTTCGTGACGGATGGAGCGAGTAAGGGTGGAAGGGGTGGCTCAGGCGAGCGTGAGGACGTGGCCGGATGCCGGTAGCTGCATTGGTCGCGTGCGTTGCATGGGCCACTCCTCCTTCCGGTAACTCGTCGTCGGCGCGCGCCGCGGGCGGGCCGTTGGAATCATCGTGTCATGGTGACACAGCGTTACGCCGTTGTCGGGTGATTATTTCGCCGCGGGCGGGTGCTGCGCGCACGGCACCGCCCCCGTGCCGTCACTACAGCGCGGGGGCGGTGCTCGTTATTCCGTTATGCGCGACCGACTTTTCGTGGCTCGCCTCACCCCTTGGCGGCCAGGGCCTTCGCTTCGCGGCGGCGGCGATGCAGGATCGGCTCGGTGTAGCCGTTCGGCTGGCTGGTGCCCTCGAGGATGAGCTCCTTGGCCGCCTGGAAGGCGACACTGGAGGCGAAATCGGGAGCCATCGGCTTGTAGTCGGCGTCGCCCGCGTTCTGCCGGTCGACCACCGGCGCCATCCGCTCGAGGCTGGCGACGATCTGCTCCTCGGTGACGATGCCGTGCCGCAGCCAGTTCGCCATCAGCTGGCTCGAGATGCGCAGGGTCGCGCGGTCCTCCATGAGTGCGACATCGTTGATGTCGGGCACCTTGGAACATCCCACACCCTGATCGATCCAGCGGACCACATACCCCAGGATCGACTGGGAGTTGTTGTCGAGTTCGTTGGTGATCTCCTCGGCCGACCAGTCGGTGGACGGAGCCAGCGGGATCTCCAGGATCTGATCGACGGTGGCGCGGGCGCCGCCCTTGGCGATCTCGGCCTGCCGGGCGAACACATCCACCAGGTGGTAGTGGGTCGCGTGCAGGGTGGCCGCGGTCGGGGAGGGAACCCAGGCGGTGGTGGCGCCCGAACGTGGGTGGCCGATCTTCTGCTCGAGCATGTCGTGCATCAGATCGGGCATGGCCCACATGCCCTTGCCGATCTGCGCCCGGTGCGGCAGGCCGCCGCCCAGACCGGTGTCGACGTTCCAATCCTCGTAGGACAGGATCCACTGCTGCTTCTTCATCTCGGCCTTGCGGATCATCGCGCCGGCGGCCATCGAGGTGTGGATCTCGTCGCCGGTGCGGTCCAGGAAGCCGGTGTTGATGAAGACCACGCGGTCCTTGGCGGCCGCGATGCACGCCTTGAGGTTGACCGTGGTGCGGCGCTCCTCGTCCATGATGCCGACCTTGAGGGTGTTGCGGGGCAGGCCCAGCACATCCTCGACACGGCCGAACAGTTCGTTGGCGAAGGCCACCTCGTCCGGGCCGTGCATCTTCGGCTTCACGATGTAGACCGAACCGGTACGCGAGTTGGCGACTTTGGCCGTGCCGTTGAGTGAGTGCACCGCGATCAGCGAGGTGATCAGGCCGTCCAGGATGCCCTCGGGCACCTCGTTGCCCTCGGCGTCGAGGATCGCGTCGGAGGTCATCAGGTGGCCGACATTACGGACGAACAGCAGCGAACGACCGTGCAGCACCACATCTTTGCCGTCGGTGCCGGTGTAGACCCGGTCCGGGTTCATGGTGCGGGTGAAGGTCTTACCGCCCTTGCTGACCTCCTCGGCCAGATCACCCTTCATCAGGCCCAGCCAGTTGTGGTAGCACAGGGCCTTGTCCTCGGCGTCGACCGCGGCGACCGAGTCCTCGAAGTCCATGATCGTGGTGACCGCGGATTCCAGCACGACGTCCTTGACACCGGCGTCGTCGGTCTTGCCGATGGGCGAGTCCGGGTCGATCTGGATGTCGATGTGCAAACCGTTGTGGCGCAGCAGGATCGAGCGAGGTGCGCTGGGATCGCCGAGGTAGCCCACCAGCGCCGAGGAATCGGCCAGACCGATATCGGTGCCGTCCTCGAGGGTGACCTCCAGTTCACCGTCGACGATCTTGTAGGCCTTGGAGCCCACGTGTGATCCGGTGATCAGCGGCACGGCGTCGTCGAGGAAGTTACGTGCCCACTCGATGACCTTGTCGCCGCGCACCTTGTTGTAGCTCGGGTTTTCGGCAGGGCCCGCTTTCCCCGCTCCACCCGCCTCGGAGATGGCATCGGTGCCGTAGAGGGCGTCGTAGAGCGAGCCCCAGCGCGCGTTGGCGGCGTTGATGGCGAAGCGGGCATTGCTGATCGGCACGACCAACTGCGGGCCGGCCATCACCGCGATCTCGTCGTCGACATTCTGGGTGCCGATCGTGTAGTCGGCCGGTTCCTCGCGCAGGTAGCCGATCTCGGTGAGGAACTTCTTGTAGGCGCCGCGGTCGTATCCGGTGCCGGGGTTCTCGCTGTGCCAGGCGTCGAGCTTGCCCTGGATCTCGTCGCGTTCGGCCAGCAGGGCGCGGTTGCGCGGAGCGAGATCGTTGATGATGCTCTCCGCACCGGTCCAGAACGCGGCGGAATCTACGCCGGAGCCGGGGATCGCCTCGTTCTCCACGAAATCGTGGAGGACCTTGGCCACCTGGAGTCCGCCGACCTGAATCCGCTCTGTCATCTACTGCCTCATTTCGAGAAAGCCGGATGGAAAAAGTACGCCCGTCATGTTACTCGTGGGTAATCGCGGCTGTGCGGGGGCATACGTCGAGCGGGCCCGATTGTAGCGTGCGCCACAGTCACACCTGGCAGGGTCGGCCCGGCGGCCGGCGGGCGCGTCCGGGACAGGTGGTGTCAGGCCATCGGCATCAGGGGAGTGGCATCAGGGAAGTGGCATCAGGGTAGTGGCATCAGGGAAGTGGCTCGGCCCCGCGTTGGGAGAGCAGCACGGTCATCAGCCCCACCTCCTGGGCCTGATCGACCAGTTCCGAGCGTGCCGTCTCCTTGACCGGACCGGAGCCGATGCGCTGGTCGGCCGCGCGGGCCATGGTGTTTCCGCCCGCGTGGTGGCGATACATCAACTGCAGGAACAGGATCTCCGCGTCACGGCCGCGGGCGGCGGTGAGCCGGTCCATTTCCGCCGCGGAGGCCATGCCCGGCATCGGGCCGGGCGCCATGTCGTGGTGCGGGCCGCCCTCGTGCATCCACATCATCGGATGGCTGTCGGTCGGTGCGGCGCCGGCCAGGCGCAACCAGCCCAGCATGGTGCCGATCTCGATCTCCTGGGATCGCTCGATCTGCCGGGCCAGGGCCATCACCTGCGGATCCACTGCCGGATCCAGGCGCTGCACCATCTCGATCGCCTGCTGATGGTGGGCGGTCATGTCCTGCGCGAAACCGATCTCGGTCGAATTCAGCACCGGCGGGGCCCGGTGATCGCCGGGCAGCACGAGCGGACGCAGCGCCGCGCCGATCACCATCAGGATCAGCGCGGCCGCGGCGTAGCCCGCCCAGCGCCGCACCGGGCGCACTACGAGCCCACGATCGAATGCTGGTTCGCCGGTGGCGAATACACGCGATTGTTCAACTGCAGGATCATGAATCCGTTGTCGTTGCAACTGGTCCACAGCTGGGTGCCGTGCCATTCCGGGGGCGCGAAGCACCAATCGGTCGATACATCGCCGCCGACGACCATGCCGCTGCGCGGTGAGACCGCCTTGGCCGGATCGAATTTCCCGTCCAGGATCGCGCGAGCCACCGAGAATCCCTCCAGCGCCGGCGGTCCCATTATCGACGCCCACGCGTGCGGCGAGTTCATCATCCGCAGATTCTGGCCGGTGCGGGCCGGCGGATTGAAGTAGGCGATCTCCCGGACGTGGAACGGATCACGCACATCGAACACACGGATGCCCGAGGACTCCCATCCGCAGGCCAGTGCGGTCGGGTCGGCAGGGCGGTCGGCCGCGCAGTAGTGCGGGTCGTAGGCGAACACCGAACCACCCATCCCGGAGGCCAGCGTGCTGTCCTGATGCTGCGGGAGATTGATCGCGAGCTTGATCTTGTTGACCACCTTCGGATTTCGCTCATCGTGGATATCGATCAGCTTCACCCCGCCGGCGCCGGCCTCATCCACGGTGAACAGATACGGCTTGCCGCCGTAGGTGACCGGAATGCTGTGCTGGGTGGCCCAGCCATCGCTCCAGAACACCCGGCCCAGATCGTTCACCCCCGGATTGGGGGCCCGGCGCTGGATCGCGCTGATATCGATCACGGTGAATCCGGCCAGCACCGACAGATACATGCGGTTGCCGTCGGGGCTGATGCCGAAACCGTGTTCCTCGATTCCGGTCAGCCCCTGCCAGATCACATGTGGGTTCGCCGGATCGGTCAGGTCGACCGCACTCAGGAATCCGGGCGCGATACCCGAGACCCAGTACGTGCGCCCGTCCGGCGAGAATCCACCCTCGTGGGTCGTGACCGGCAGGGGCTGCGCCAGATTCGTTCCCGGACCCGGGTTGAGCAGACGCGGGTGCGCACAGTCGGAGATGTCGTACACCGACAGGTACCCGGCGCCGGTCAACAGCGGAACTCCGGTGCCCACCAGCAGTTTCCGCGCAGGGTTGACCTTCAGGCTCTCCCAGGTGCCCGCGAGCATGGCCGGTTCGGTCAGGGTCGCGCTCAACCGCGGATGGGCGGGGTCGGCAGCATCGATCACCTGCACACCCGCGGCCGGGCCCATCATATTGCCGGGGAAGAACGACCCCGTATACGAACAGTGCTCGAAGGTGGTGGAGGTGATACCGGCGCCCTTGCCGGTGTAGCCGCCGACGAACGACATATTGCAGTCGTAGCCCTGTTTACTGCGCCCGTTGTTACGGTCGGCGGCCGGGACGTCGCCGGGCAGGCCGCTCTCCGGACGCGATCCGGGGCCGCACTGGGCCGGAGGCACCGCCGCGCGGCCGATCTCGAAGAATTGCTGCACCTGGTTGGCGATATCGGATTGCAGATCGGCCGAGGCACTGCCGACCGGCAGGAACGCGGCGGCGAGTACGGCGGCGACGAGCACCATGAGCGGTCTGGGTAGCGCGGATATCCGCATCATCGCGGGTCCCCCACTTTCGCATGGATCGGGTGGCGCACCACACGGTAACGCGGGTCACACCGGGGGTGGTCCATTTTGCGCGAATAGCGCCGTTGGCGCCGGGTGCGGGTGCGGCGCAGCAACACGCGGACAAGGTCGGCGCATCGGAATGATCGCCGATGTGCGGGAGTTGCCGTGTCATCGAATCCGGCGATCCGGTCCCAGCCCGCAATCGGCTGGATACCGGCGTCAAGGGCTCGACCCGATCACCGTCGAGCGCATCGCCACGTCGACGCCATCGTCGCCGCGATGGTATGAGATAGGGGAGCGTTACAAGAGGAGAAAGCATGTCCGACACCGCATTACCCGATGACGACCATCCGAGGGCGGTGGTGCTGCGGTTGTGGGCGGCACTGGGCCGGCGCGATTGGGACGCGGTGGCGGCACTGCTGAGCGAGGACTGCATCTACCTCGATATGCCCACCGGGCCGACCCTCGCGGCCAAGGGGCCCCAGGATACGGTCAAGCGCCTGCGGATCGGACTGGCCGGGCTGTCCGAATACGCCAACCATCCGGGGCTGTTGCTGACCGACGGTCCGGATGTGATCTACGAACACTCCGAGACCTGGATCTGGCCGACCGGGGAACGGGCGGATCTGCCGTTCGTCTCGGTGCACCGGGTCTGTGCCGGCCGGGTGTCGCTGTGGAAGGACTACTGGAACCTCGACACCCTGGTATCGGCAGCGCCACAGTCCTGGATGGCCGATTTCGCGACCGCGGACATGTCGTGGATCTACGACGCCACCGCGGATCTCAGTGCCCGCTCCGCGCACTGATCGTGGCGTCCGGGCGGCTCAGCAGGGAACGGCACCGCGCGAGCAATTCGGCACGCAGCGGCGCGGCGCGCTCGGCCAGCTCGGTCTGAGCGCGCACGTATTCGGCTCTGCCGCCGGGGGTTTCGATCGCGATCGGCCGATAGCCGTACGCGCTCAGATCGTAGGGGCTGGCGCGCATATCGATATCGCGCGCGGCCACGGCCAGGGTGAAACAGTCCAGCAGTAGATCCGAGTCGATCAGCGGGACCAGCTTGAAGGCCCACTTGTACAGATCCATGCTCGCGTGCAGACACCCCGGCTGGTCGCGATGGATCTGATCCTCGCGGGTCAGCTGCTGCGAGTTCAGCGGCACCGCGTCCGGGGTGAAGAATCGGAACGCGTCGAAATGGGTGCAGCGCAGCGACATCGACTCGACCACCGCGTCGGTGCCCGCACCACCCAGCCGCAGCGGGACCTGCCGGTGGCGCGGCTGTTCGCTGCGGTACACCATCGCCCATTCGTGTAATCCGAAGCAGGACAGCTGAGGTGGGCGGCCGGCGGTGGCCGCGAGCAGGGCGGCGATGAACTCCACCGTCGGGCGCCGCCGCTGCAGGAAGGCCGGATCGGCGGTCGCGACCGGGTCCGCGGAACCGGGCATCTCGATCCGGTGATAGCCGCGGCGCTCGGTGTATTCGGCGCAGTCCGCCAGCGCCACACCGAATCCCGGATGCCAGAGGCGCAGTTGCGCGGGCCTGTTGCCGTAATAGCTGAACAGGAAATCGAGCACCGGATGGGTCCGGCCCTCGGCCCGCCGGCGCAGATACGGGCCGATGAGCTCATCGACCCGCTCGCGATGCGCGCATGCCCGGGCCCGCCACACCGAGCGTGGCAGGACATCCGGACGCGGGGAGGTCATTCGCTCACCCGGTGGGTGGCATCACGGACGGTGCCCACGAACTCCTCCACCAGATCCTCGAGCGCCACGATGCCCACAGTATCGCCGCGCCCGTCGATCACCCGGCCCAGATGGCTGTTGGTGCGGCGCAACCGGGCCAATGCCTCGTAGAGAGCGGTCCCCATATGCAGCGCCGGCAGCGGACGAATATCGGTGCGCGGAATGGGCGTGCCCGGTCCCGCGGCGTCGTCGGCGACCTTGTCCAGCACATCCTTGACGTGCAGATAGCCGACCAGCGAACCGTCGTCGGTACGCACCGGATAGCGGGAGAAACCGGTCTCGGCGACCGCGGACTCGATATCGCCGAGGGTGGTGCCGTCGCCGCGCAACGGCACACAGCGGGTCTTCGCCAGCGGCACCATCACCTCGGCGACGATCCGGTCGGTGGTGCCCAGGGCCTGGGTCAGGCGGCGGTGTTCCTCCTCGTCCAGCAAGCCCTCCGACCGCGATTCCCCGATCATCTCCGCCAGTTCCACCGAGGACACCGTGGCGTCGAGTTCGTCCCTGGGCTGGATGCGCAGCGCCCGCAGGGTGAGATTGGCGGCCAGGTTGTAGAGCATGATCAGCGGGCGGGCCAGCCGCAGCCAGATCAGCATCACCGGCACCAGCAGCAACGCCACCCGCTCGGGCCCGGCCAGGGCGATGTTCTTCGGGATCATCTCGCCGGTCAGCATGTGCAGCACCACCACCAGCGCCATCGATATGGCGAAACCGATCGGGCGCAGCAACTGGTCGGGGACACCGGCCAGGTCGAACGGCCGCTCCAGCAGATGCGAGATCGCAGGCTCGCCGACCCGGCCCAGCAGCAGTGAGCAGATGGTGATGCCCAGCTGCGCCGCCGCGAGCATCATCGACAGGTGCTCGCCCGCGCCGATCACCGTGGCAGCGGCCCGTTTACCCTGGGCCG
>JAFMQT010000171.1 GCA_017354515.1 Nocardia sp.
CCGCCGGAAATCGAATGCAGATTCGGATGCTCGGCCATGCTCACAGGCTACGGCCCGCCGGCGCGGCCGCGCGGTGCTTCCGCTGACAGCGAATATGCCCGAGGACGTCCAGTTCATCAGGTACCGGACGTTCGCCCCGTCACAATGCGCGGCCGTACTCGCGGCCGGTTCCGATCGGCGCGAGCGAGCCGATCGGTGGTCGTACTCGGCCGCGGCGAATTCAGCCGGGGCGGCCGATCGCGGCGGCCATCACCCGGGCGGCCGACACGATTCCGTCGACGAGCTCACCCTGACGCAGCGATGACAGTGCCGCGGTGGCGCCGAGCTGGCAGACGCGGTCGTTGACGCGGTCGGCGACATCGCGCCCCGAACGCACCTCGACAGCTTTGTCGTTGGGTGAGACGGCGATGAGCACCGAACGCGCCGCCTCGGGTGTGGTGGGGAACAGCGCGTCCGCCCCCGCCCCGGAATCCGCGCCCAGATCGCCGATGTAGACGTTGAATCGGACCTTGGTGCTACGGGTCACCTCGGTGAGCGTGTTGTCCATCAGCAGCCGCTCGCGATCGCTGAACGGAGCTTCCCGGTACACGTCACCGGCCTCGTGCACACCGGAGACCCGGCCGCTGGTGGTGACGACGAATCCGTGCGGCAGGTCGGCCTCGACCACCGCGGGCCAATTAGAACTTGCCACTTGCCCGGCCTCCGATCAGATCTGCTCCAGCGGATTCGCTCGCACCGTGATGGCCCGCGAGGTGGGCCGGGACGGTCAGCTCATCGGTGGCGCTCCACAGCAGCGGCGCCGAGTCCCACTTCTGGCCCAGCTCATAGTGAGCCGGCTTCTTGCCGGGGTACGGACTCCCGAGGAACGACAATCCGGCGATGATCGCGTAGATCACCAGCGGAATGCCGAGAAAGATCAGCACTGTTTCGAGGATGCTCACAGCTCAACGGTAGACGATGGGCTCGCGGGCCCGGAGCCGAGCCACGCCCTCACACCAGCCATGCCGCCGAGTTCGCGGCCAACCGCCCATTCACCAGGGGTGCGCTCGACAGCAGCAGGGTGCCCTCCGGCAGTGCGATCGGAGCGTCCGAGGCATTGAGTACGCAGATCAGACCGCTCGAACGCCGGAAGGCCAGACAGTCCGGCGGGCCGCCATACCAGTCGATGGTGTCGCCATCGAACTCGCTGTGCGTGGCCCGCAATTCGAGTGCCGTGCGATACAACGAGAGCGTGGAGTCGACCTGCTCGAGCTGTGCTTCGACCGTGCGGTCGGCCCAGGTGCTCGGGATCGGCAGCCACGACCGCGGTCCGGTGGTGAATCCGAACGGCGGGCGCTTGCCCTCCCATGGAATCGGCACCCGGCAACCGTCCCTGCCGCGCTCGGTATGCCCGGAACGTTCCCAGACCGGATCGCGCAGCGCCTCATCCGGCAGATCGTCGACATTCGGCAGTCCGAGTTCGGCGCCGTTGTAGATGAATACCGCACCCGGAAGGGCGAGTTCGACCAGGGCCATCGCGCGGGCGCGGGCCAGTCCGAGTCGACCGCCGCCGTATCGGGTGACCTCGCGCTCGATATCGTGATTGGACAGCGTCCAGGTAGCGGAGGCACCGACCCGCGTCACCGATTCCAGCGAATTCTCCACTGCCGCACGAATATCCGAGGCGCGGAAGGGAGTTTCGGCGAGCCGGAAGTTGAAGGCCAGATGCAATTCGTCGGGGCGGACGTATTCACCGAAACGGGTGTTGTCGTCCACCCACACCTCTCCGATCGCGACCGCGCCCGGATATTCGTCGAGAATCTTTCGCAGCCGCCGGTGGATATCGTGCACGCCCGGATTGTTGAATCGCGGATCGCTGTCATCGTGGACCAGCGGTTTCACCGCCCGATCGCGATCCATATCCGGCAGCCCGGGTGGTTTGGCCATCCCGTGCGCGACGTCGATCCGGAATCCGTCGATCCCCCGATCCAGCCAGAACCGCACGGTATGTTCGAAGTCCGTAATGACCTCGGGGTTCTCCCAGTTCAGATCCGGTTGTTCGGCGGCGAACAGATGCAGATACCACTGCCCCGGCGATCCGTCCGGCTCGGTGATCCGCGACCACGCCGGCCCGCCGAAGATACTGGGCCAGTTGTTGGGCGGCCGCGACCCGTTCGGCCCCCGGCCGTCCCGGAAGATGTAGCGGGCGCGCTCGCGACTCCCCCGACCGGCGGCGACGGCCGCGGTGAACCACGGATGCCGGTAGCTGGTGTGGTTGGGCACCAGATCCATCGTGACCCGCATACCGCGGTCGTGTGCCTCCTCGATCACCTGATCCAGGGTGTCCAGATCGCCGAACAGCGGGTCGATATCGCGCGGATCGCTGACGTCGTATCCGCCGTCGGCCATGGGTGAACGCATGACCGGGCACAGCCACAGCGCGTCGACGCCGAGGAGTTCGAGGTATCCGAGCCGGTCGCGGACTCCGGCGAGATCGCCGACGCCGTCACCGGAGGTATCGGCGAACGAGCGCGGATAGATCTGATAGAACGCCGCCGACCGCCACCAGGGCTGGTCCTCGCCGGCTCGAATGCCCTGGCCATCCGCCCGCGCGTCATTGCCGACGATTCCGGTGCCCTCGACAAGATCCGAGCCCCCCACCGCATCCGACTCAGCCTGTCCCCCGGCCGATGGCGCTGTCACAGTTCCCAATAGTGCCAAAACTGGAGGCCGGAATCCGCCCGTAGAGATCGAGATGGCGCAAATGGGCAACTTCGCAGCAGCCGCTGCGAAAGTCGACGGCCCTCGAGATCATTCGCGATCTCCTCCGACGGCCGCTACATCGGAGAATTCACCAGCGAATTCGCCGCCATCTCGAGATAGTCCAGCAGTGCGCGCCGATGCTCGTCGTCCAGCACCTCGGGTTCGATCTCGCCGACGCCGATCCGCATGCAACGCAACCAGGCATCACGTTCGATCGGACCGATACTGAAGGGCATATGCCGCATCCGCAGTCGCGGATGGCCACGTTCATCGGAATATGCGCGCGGTCCACCCCAATATTGTTCGAGGAACATGCGCAACCGGCGCTCGGCGGGTCCGAGGTCGGCTTCCGGATACAGCGGCCGCAGGATCTCATCGGCGGCCACCTCCCGATAGAACGTCGCGACGATGCGCCGGAACGTCTCCGCTCCGCCCACTTCGTCGTAGAACGATGTCGCCGTCTGTTCGCCGGAAGTCATCGGCCCTCTCATCCGTTCGCTCGCCGCGGTCCGACCATCCGGCCGCGGTATCCGGCCCCCATTGTGCCGCGCCGCGAGCGCGTCGCCCATCCGACCGCGACGACCGGCCACCGAGCCGCTCACCGCCGGATCACCGCATGTTCAACCAGACGTTGTCCAATTCGCCACCGAAATTCCTGTGCACAGGGTCAGATTCCATGGTCAACTGGGTGGCAGTGTCTGCCGAACAGCACGAACTGCCTGCCGAACAGCACGAACTGCCTGCCGAACAGCACGAACCGACCTAGAGGAATTCGGGGTCCAGCAATGAGCCAGCGGCGCGGCGCCCGGTCACACGAGGCGCGCACACACCGACAACTCCAGCCCGCCGACGTCCACAATCGTGGGTCGGGGGCTACTCCGCTGCACATTCTTTCCGCACATTCCTCACCGGATCCCGAATGCCGATATCCCGACTCCCGGGATCGAGATTCGCCCGATACCGAGATTTCCGGTGCCATCGAGCACCGAATTCCGCAATCCGCGACCCTCACCTGGTCCAAACGCCGAGTTCTGCTGCTGAATGCCACCTACGAGCCGCTGACCGCGCTGCCCGCGCGTCGCGCCGTAGTCCTGCTGGTCTGCGATAAGGCCGACACCGTCCATGACAATCCCGAGGCTCCGGTCGTTCATTCCGCCGGCACATCCGTCGCGCTGCCCTCGGTGATCCGTTTGCGCACGTACGTGCGCGTTCCCTATCGCGCCCGGGTACCCATGACCCGTGCCGCACTCATGCATCGGGACCGATATCGCTGCGCCTACTGCGGCGGTAAAGCCGAAACCATCGACCACGTGATTCCCCGCAGTCGCGGCGGGGCCCATTCGTGGGAGAACTGCGTCGCGTCGTGTGCCCCGTGTAATCACCGCAAGGCGGACAAACTATTGAGTGAGCTGGGTTGGACGCTCGGCCATCCGCTGGTCTCCCCGAAGGGCCCGCATTGGCGGCTACTGTCCTCCGGTTCGGACCTGGATCCACTCTGGTTGCAGTACCTGGGCGAGGGCGCCGCCTGATCAGACACTGCCTGATCGGACGCCGCCTGATCGGACGCCACCTGATCGGATGCCCCTGACCAGGTCTAACACTCCACAATCACAAATGTGAGCACTGCTCTTGCTTTTCCCGCACAGCTGGGCCATACTCATATCGCACCAAGAGAGCGGTGCTCACTAAAGGGATTGGAGAACACCATGTCCGATCTGCATGTCGTCACCGGCGCCGGACCGGTCGGCACCACCATCGCCGAACAACTGGCGGCCTCGGGAGCCGATGTCCGGATCCTGACCCGATCCGGTAGCGGCCCCGACCATCCGCGGATCGAGCGCCGCTCGGTCGACGCCAACGACAGGACGCGACTGGCCGAGGCCGTCGACGGTGCGGTCGCGGTTTACCACTGCATCCACGGCTCGAAGTACTCCGCGCGGACATGGCGAGCCGAACTGCCGGCGGCCGAGAACACCGTCCTCGAGGTCGCCGGCCGCGCCGGCGCCGTGGTGGTATTCCCTGAGAGCCTGTACTCCTACGGACCGGTCGAACGGCCGATGACCGAGGAGATGCCTCGTGCGGCCATGTTCGGTAAGCCCGCGGTGCGGGCGGAACTGCTGCGCGCCCGCGAGCAGTCACCGACGCCGACGGTCAGCGTCGCGGCCTCTGACTTCATCGGACCGCATGTGCGGAATGCGCACGCCGGTGAGCGGATGGTGCCGAATATCCTCGGCGGCCGCACGGTACAAGTTTTCGGTAAGCCCGATATGCCGCATTCGTTCACGTACCTGCCTGACCTTGCCGCGGCCATGATCAGGTCCGCCGCGGACCGCGATCTGTGGAACAGCGTCCTGCATGCCCCGACCGCGCCCGCCGTATCGATGCGCGAACTGGTGGGTCTGCTGGCCGACGCCGCACAGGTGCCGACGCCGCGGATCGTCGCGGTGCCGGGGTGGACGCTGCGCGCGGGCGCAGCCGTGAGTTCGATGCTGCGCGAGTTCGCCGAGATGAACTACCAGTTCGACCGGCCGTTCATCCTCGATTCCCGCCGCAGTGAACAGCGGCTGGGTCTGTCGGCGACACCGCTGGAACAGGTCGCGGCCGGAACCGTGGCGTGGTGGAAGGGTGTTGCGGGCCAACGGAAATGACAACGGCGCACACCACACCGGGCGTTGTCAATCCGCGAGCAGCGGTGCCCCGCGCCGTCGGGCCACCGAACCGTATCGAGCGTCCAGGCGCAACCAGGCCGGATTGGCCCGCACCCGCACGGTTTCCGACGGCGGGATTCGCCGGGCTTCGGCCGCACCGCCGCCGTGCGCGATGAAGTCCATAGCGGTCAGTGCGAACACCACCCGCATCGGCACCTCGACTCGCTCACCGTTGCCGGTCACGGTCAGGACGGTCTGTTCGAGCAGACCGGCCGGCGGGCCGTGACCTCCGCTGTGCTCGGCGGCGAGATTCGCCCCGCGCTCGGCCAGTTCGACCAGACTGCGGGCGGGAATATCGTCGACATGGACGAAACCGGTAGCCGGTGGAAGTGCCGTACGCCAGGCCGAATCCATCGGCAATCCGAGTTCGACACTCCCGTCCGGAGCCGGGGCACCGAGCCCGGCGAGCGCGGCGTCACCGGCGACCGTGATATCGGGGACCGTCAGCTCACCCACCACGGTGCGGGTAGCCAACACCTCGAATCCGGTTGCGGCCCATGCGGTGACGAGACGGTCACCACGGCGGCGCAGGCGGATGACCGCCGCCTGGTCCAGCCGGATCGCGTGCGTGAGAAAGGTGGCGAGGTTCTCCCGCTCGGCGGGATCGGAAAGGCTCAGCAATGGAAAGGCTCAGCAATCTATAAGGCCCGCCACTGATTCAGATATTCACGTTCGGCGGCGGCCAGGCGCCGCAGTCGCTGGGTGTCGATATCGAAGGCCGCGATCTGTGTGGTGGCCAGCACCGCGGCCGGAGAGTCCGGACCGCTACCGCTGGCACGGACCTCGTAGCCGATGGTGAAGTCCACCGCGCGCAACTGCTCGATCCACATCGCCACATCCAGCGGTGTGTCCTCATGCCGGAGCTGGCCGCGATAGCGGACATGCAGATCGGCGAGGACACAACCGGTGCGGAGCCCGGAGGTGGGCCGGTCCCCCTCGAACAACCACGGAATTCGCGCCTCCTCCAGCAGGGTGACCATGCGGGCATGGTTGATGTGCTGGAAGGCATCCATATCCGACCATCGGACATCGACCTTGACGTGAAAACGATTGGGCGCCAGGACGGTTCCCTTGGCTTTGCGGTCACCGATCACCGAGCCGACACTATTCACGCTGCGTACCTCCGATCCGATCACCGCCCGCGCGTGATCAATAGCAGATCGCGCGCGGGCGGCCGAGCTGGTCAGAAGCGGCCGGCGCCCGGACCGGGCGGACCGCTCAGGCCCTCCAGTATGCCGGTCGGTGGCCCGACGCCGATCAGCGCGGCACCTCATTCTGGGCTCCGACGCCGCTGACCATACTGCGGACCTGACGGGCCGCGACCGACAGCGTGGCCAGATCCTGGGTTCCGGAGGCGAACAGCTCCGACAGGGCGGTGCGGGCGCGGCCGAGCCGGGACTGGTTCTTGGACTCCCAGTACGCGATCTTCTCCTCGGCGGTCTCCTCCGGGTCGCCGGCGGAGAGTACGTCGAGGGTGAGCGCACGCAGTGAACCGTACATATCGTCACGGAGGGCGAGCCGGGCCAGCGCATGCCAGCGATCACCGCGCTCGAGATGGCTGACCGCCATCAGCAGCCAGTCGATCTTCAGATGTTCGTTGAGCGCGTAGTACAGCGCACCGACCTCCGCACCACCGCGGTCGGTGATATCGGCGATATCGACCACATCCAGCAGCGGGAACAGGTTCAACAGACCGAAGACCTCGGTGGCCAGATCCTCGGGTACGCCGCGCGCGACGATATCCGTCGAGACCTGCGACAACGAGTCCAGATGATGGCCCCGCAGCCAGCCCGGGACCTTCGGCGCCAGATCCCGGACGGGACCGGCGTAGCGGTGGATTTCGGCGCCGACGGCGACCGGTTGCGGGCGATTGGTGAGCAGCCATCGCGAGGCGCGGTCCAGGGTCCGCTTGGTCTCGAGTTCCAGTTCATCCTTGACCGCGGTCGGGATATCCGCGGCTCGGATCCGGTTCCACAGTGAATGCAGGTCGAAGATCTGCGTGGTGGCCGCGAAGGCTCGGGCCACATCTGTGGTGCTGGCACCGATCTCCTCGTTCAGACGGTGCGCGTAGGTGATACCGCCGAGGTCCACCATCTCGTTCACGACCATGGTGGTGACGATCTCCCGGCGCAGCCGATGGCGTTTGATGGCCGGGCCGAAGCGGGTGCGCAGCGCCTCCGGGAAATATTCGGGCAGCCGGGCCGAGAAGTACCCGCTGTCGGGCAGATCGCTGTCGAGCAGGTCCGACTTCAGCGACAACTTCACATGGGCGAACAGATTCGCCAGTTCCGGCGAGGTGAGCCCGGTTCCGAGTTCGGCTCGCCGGGCCAGTTCCCCGGCCGAGGGCAGGGCTTCCAGTTCCCGGTCGAGACCGCGCCGCCGTTCTAGATCGTCGATTACGCGGGTGTGCACGTTCAACATCCGGGTCGACTCGGTGCGCGACATACCCATCAGGAAGTTCTGGGATACGTTGTCGCGCAGCACCATATCCGACACATCGTCGGTCATCGACGCCAACAACGGGTTCCGCTCGGCGACCGGCAGTTCCCCCGACGACACGACGCCGTCGAGCAGCACCTTGATATTCACCTCATGGTCCGAACAATCCACACCCGCGGAATTATCCAGCGCATCGGTATTGCATTTGCCGCCCAATTTGCAGAATTCGATACGGCCCAGGGCGGTCACACCCAGATTGCCGCCCTCACCGATCACGTTGACCCGCAGATCACTGGCATTCACCCGTACCGCGTCATTGGATTTATCACCCACATCACCGTTCACTTCCGAACTGGCTTTGATATAGGTGCCGATACCGCCGTTCCACAGCAACTGCACCGGGGCTTTCAGAATCGCGCGAATCATCTCCGGAGGCGACAGCGAGACGACCTCGTCCCCCAGATCCAGGGCCCGGCGGATCTGCGGGCTGACCGGAATCGCCTTCACGGTCCGATCCCAGACCCCGCCGCCCTCGCTGATCAGGGACGTATCATAATCCGCCCACGACGACCGCGGCAAACCGAACAACCGCTCCCGCTCACCGAACGACGACCCCGCCACCGGATCCG
>JAFMQT010000172.1 GCA_017354515.1 Nocardia sp.
ACGCTCGAGCAGGTGGGTTTGCGTGAGGCGCATCGGCGGGCGGGAACCCACCTGGCCGTGGTGCAACTCGACCACGGCACCATCTCCCACTGGCTGCCCGATCCGGCGCCGTGGATCCGCTGGGACTATCTGTTCCAGCCCACCGATGTCTTCCATCCCGAGGACCGAGATAGGTTGCGGGAACTGGATGCCCGCGTGCGCGGCGGCGACACGGCGGGCATCACCGTGCGGACCCTGAACTACCCCGGTGGGTACACCCCGACGTCGATGCTGCTGTATCCGTATCCCGGATATTCGGTGCGCCAATTGTCCATCGCGCAATTGACCCTCGCCGACGATCTGCGGGTGCCCGAACCACCTGGCCGAGGCGTACCTGGATCCGCGCGGCCGGTCGGCTACGACGATCAACTGCAGTATCGGCTCGCGGAAAAGATCCGCGGCTCCCTGTAGATACCCGGCCGCACTGTAAGCACCGGCAGGACAGTGCTTCCCACGCGAGGGAACAGTCCGCCGGGGGTGCGGCGCTGTCGTCTCTACCATTCCGAGAGTGCGGACTGTTGCTGGTAGATCGGCGGATTCGGGTGAGGCATTGCTTCGCCGGATGGCGGCCCGACGCCGGCGTGACAACATCCTCATCGCGGTGCTGGCGATCCTCGCGGTGCTGGGTGGGCTGCATGCGATCGGATCCTGGTTCTCCAAACCTCCGGCCGGACCCTCGGATTCGACGATTACGGCGTTGATCGGCCATTCGCAGTTGGCCTCGTCCTTCGCGGAGGACTTCGTGGTGAGTTATCTGGGCGCCACGTCCGGGCAGCAGGACCGCCTCGCCGAGTTCGTCGATACCGATGGGCAGGCGCGGCTGCCGGCCACCGCACATCCCGTGACCGACCCCGTGGTGGTGCACGTCTCCCGGACGCGGTCCGCAGCGAGCGTAGAGATCTGGTCGGTCACGGTATCGGTACATCCGGGCCGTACCGCCGGCGCGGCGGAAATCTCGAACCGCCAGTACTACCAGGTCGCGGTCGCGGTCACCCCGGACGGGCGCCGGCGGGCACTGGCTGTACCGGCGGCGGTGGAACCGCCCGGCCGCGGCCCGGACATCACCCTGGCCTACGCCGCCCCCTGCTCGAACGACACCCCGCTGGCCGATGTTGCTCGAGGTTTTCTGAACGCCTATCTGACCGGATCGGGGGAGATCTCCCGCTACATCGCGGTCGGCGCCGGCATCGGCGCCCTCAGCCCGGCGCCGTTCAGCGGTTTGGAGAGCGTGTCGATCACCGCCGACAATTCCGGCTGCGGAACGAGCGGCACGTCCGCGAAGGTGCTGGCGACGGTGGTGCCCAAGGGTTCCGGTGGTGCGTCGGCGGCGCTCGCCTATCCGCTGACGATGGTCCGATCCTCGGGCCAATGGCAGATCCAGGGCATCGATCTCGTTCCCGCCCTGACCAATCCGCTGACCATCGTCAAAGACGCCGGGCCGGGCGGATTGAGCGGGGCGTCGCCGAGTCGCACCGCCTCCAGGCCGACCGCATCGACGTCGGCGCAGATTCCGCCGGCGACGCAGAATTGACCCTGGAAGGGGACGGTAATGCATAACCTCAATTCGCTGCTCTACTACATCCTGCTGGTGGTGCGGGCGCTGGGGATCATCGTCATCACCATTCTGGCGATGGGAATTCTCATCTCCGAATCGGCGAAATCGAAGCTGTCCCCGGCCCGGGTGCTGGGGGTGGTCGGATCGGCGATCCTTGCGGCAGTGCTGTTCTGGATGCTGCCCACGATGGTCAACTACGCCCGGTCGGATACCACGAGCGTCATTCCCGACCAGCCGGTTGGGCGGTACGGCGGGTGAACCAGGTGATCAAGGTGTACACGCCGATCAAACGGGTGCCCACCATGATCGGCAAGGCCCAGAACGGCCAGAAACTGCCTTTCGGGCCGTACACACTCCCTCAGGTCGTCGGCGGGATCGTGGTACTGCTGCTGGCCTCGGCGACGGCGCTGATCCTTCCGGTGAATCCGGCGATCACCTTCGCCGCCGGATTGGTCGTCGCGATTCTCGTCGTCTTCGCGCTGGGCCTGCTTCCGTACTCGGGGGTGCGGGTGCTGTCGCGGGCGCTGTGGATCGGGCGGCTGATCTTCATCCGAAAACCGGTGTCGGCATCCGGCTTCCCGGTCATGGCCGAGGCCGCCCGCACCACCAAGTTCATCGAGGAGTCGGTGGTCGTGATCTTCCCGGACGGCTCGCCCGCCGGAGGAGCGATCTCGGGAGCGCACTGAAATGGCATTCGAACGAGATATCCAGCCCACGGCGGCCATCCGGGGGAATCTGCAGTTCACCCACTCCGGCCTGGTCACCGCGACCTACTTCGTCAACCCACTCGGATACGGATTGCGCAAGGCCTCCGACAAATTCGACGTCAAGGCCGCCCATCACGCGCTGATCAGCAATCTGCCCAACGGCTCCCTGCTGCTGGGTATCCAGGCGCGGCTGAACACCCTCGACGTGCTGGGCAAAATGGTCGAGGGCGTGGATCTCGACGAATGTGAGGATTACGCGCTAGAGGTGGTCGCCGCGTATGAACGGGTGCGCGCGATCGTGCCGCAGACGCGAATCTTCCTGCTGTCCATACCTGTCGGTTCCGCCGGGCAGGCACTGTCCTCGGGGATTTCGCGGATGTGGCGGGGCAGCACCGCGGCCATCGACGCGACCGCGGTGAGCCGGGCCGATCTGGACAAGTACGAGGACACCGCGAGCGAGATCCTGTCTCGGATCGGCGGCGATTTCGATCCGGAACCGGTCCCGGCGGCGCTGTTCCAATGGTTGTGGGAGCACTACCTCTCGCGCGGTGCGATCGGCGATCCGGTGGCGCCGACCCGCGCCGGAGTACTCGACGATGTCACCTCGGCGGTATTCCGGTCCGCGGCACTGGACGAGGGGGCCCGCGGCGACAACCGCGGCCGGCTGCGGCCCTCGTTCGTTCCGGTGGTCAAGGTCGTCCAGTCCGACTTCGAGGAGCGGCCCTCCTATCAGGCGATGCTCACCCCGCACGCATTTCCGTACAGCGGCATGAACTTTCCCGGCGGCAGCGAATTCCTGAGCGTGCTCGACGGCATGGAGAACGTGACCATCGACTGGGCGATGCGGGTGTCCACGCGCTCGGCGGACGCGGTGATGAAGAACAACGAGCACAATCTGCGCCGGCTCGGCGAGCAGATGGATCAGCGCGATCAGGAGGTCTCGTTCGCGCAGAACACCCTGATGTCCAAGGTGCAGATGCTCGGCGAATACAACACCCACTTCGAGGTCAACGGGGCCGAATCGGAGGTGTCGTTCACCACGGTGATCGCCGTGGGCAGTCATTCGCACGAGACCACCATGGACGCGGTCAACACCCTCAAACGCCGCTACAAGCGGTTCCAGGTGGAGATGACCGCTCCGGTGGGTGCCCAGGTCGACCTGTGGTCGATGATGATTCCGGGCAGTCCCGCCCGGCGGGCCTACGAGGACTTCGCCCATATCGTGCCCTCCGATATGTGGTCGGGATTCGTGCCGTTCACCTCCAGCCGGATCGGTGACGACAGTGGGCCGGTGATCGGAGTCAACCTGCTCTCCGGGCAATTCGAGCCGATCCACTTCGGGATCATGGAGGCGGCGCTGCACGATCTGTCGGCCTCATTCGCGGTGACCGGCGAATTGGGTTCCGGCAAATCGTATTTCCTGAAACTGATGGCGGTGCTGGTCCACGATATGGGCGGGCAGTTCCTGGCCATCGACCGCTCGCAGGTGGGCGAATGGGAGTATTTCGCCTCCTCGATCGACAACGCGGTCGTCATCGATCTCAGCGATCCGACGGTGTCACTGGACCCGTTGCGGATGTTCGATCCGCGGGTGGCCGGTGAGCGGGCGATGGATTCGATTCTGCCGCTGCTGGATCTGTCACCCACCAGTGGTTCGGGTGCGGTGATCGGAAGTCTGCTGACCCCGAAAGGTATGGCCGAGCACGGAATTCACAGTCTGATGGACCTGTACCACGTCATCTGCCGGTTGCGTTCCGAACCGGGCAGTGCCGAGGAGTACGCCGATCTGGCGGCCCGGTTCGGCGCCCTCGTGGAACGGGTTCCGGTGCTGTTCGATTCGGCCCTGCCGACGCTGCGCCTGGATGCCGCGGCCACCGTGATCCGCAGCCACAATCTGGCCCTGCCCAGCGCAGAGGAACTCATCACCCCGCACCTGTACAACCGGTTGCCGCTGACCAAGCGCCTGGGGACCGCGCTCTACGAACTGGTGGGTGTCGCCGCGCGTGAGGCGTTCCTGTCCGACAACGGCCGCTTCGGCCTGCTCGTGGGCGATGAGGCGCATCACTTCACCCAGACCCAGGTGGGTTCGGCGGTGACCAGCGACTTCAGCCGCGACGGCCGAAAACATCTGGCCGCCATCGGTTTGGCCTCGCACGACCCGGCCACCGACTTCCAGGGCGCGGCACACAATCTGATCCCGAACCGGTTCGTATTCCGGCAGCGGGACGAGACCCTCGCCCGCAACAGCCTGGAATGGCTGGGAGTCGACCTGGAGGAGGCGCCGTTCCTGCTGCAGGTGCTGCGCGAGGAGACCTCCCCGCCGGTCGGTGCGGGCCGGCAGGTCCCCGAGGAACGCCGCGGTGAGATGTTCATGCGCGACGCGCTGAACCGGATCGGCCGCGGCAAAGTCCTGGGCCCGGCCCGGCCGGACCGCTCCGAAGCCATCAGCTCCACCCCGACCACTGCCGGCGCCCGGGCCATGGCAGCCCCTCGCCGGGCCGCGGTCGGTAGTGGAAGACGGGAAGGACAGCCCTTGCCATGACATCCGATACGCGGGTCGTGCGCACCACGTCCGGATCCGACTGGGAGAGTGAATATTTCGATCCGGCTCGGTGGCACCTACCGGCGGTCGCCGCTCGATCGTGGTGTTGGATCACCGCCAACCGGTGGCGGCGCTGGGGTTTCGGCCTCGTATTCGTGGTCGTCGTGACAGCGGTGCTGCCGGCGACAATCGGTGCCGTCGCGTACGCGACCACCTTCGCGCAGGCCCCGGCATCGGTGAACAGCGGCTTGAGCTGGATGGGCGTGCGCGATTCCGCCGGGGCGCCGCTGTCGAACTACGTATTCGCCATGGACACCGGCGGACTCGGCGGAATTCTGCATCCGGAGAAGTCGGCGCTGGCCTTGGTGATCGGACTGGAGTTCGCCGGCTGGATGGTCATCGTCACCTCGGCGATCTGGTTGATCGGTTATGCGCTGAGTTTCCAATGGCTGAATCTGTTCAGCCGGCCGCTGGAGGCGGTCGCGCATGCTCTGAGCGGGCAGATCGCCACTCCCGCACTGCTGATCGTCGCCGCGACCATCGGGGCCTTCTTCGTGGCCTGGTTCACCGTCCGGGGCTTTCACTCGAAGGCCACCATGCAGGTGGTGACGATGCTGCTGGTCGGAGTCGTGGGCCCGGTGTTCCTGGCCGCGCCGCTGGCCGATGTGCTGTCCTCGGACGGTCTGCTCGCCCAGGGGCGTGATCTCGGGATCTCGGTCGCCGCCGGGGTCAACGGCGTCGACAGTCCCGATCCGGCGGCGCTGGTACCGCGGATGCAGGCCACCCTGGCCGATGGCTTCGCCGCATATCCGTTGCAGGTATGGAACCTCGGGCATGTGCTCACCGGGACCTGCCAGGCGCAGTGGTCCGCCGGGATCAAAGCCGGCAGCGCCGATCGCATCGAGAGTGGACTGACCTCATGCGATCCCGCAGCCGTGGCTTCTATCAAGAATCCCAGCCTGGGTCAGCTGGGGGCCGGATTGATCCTGCTACTGGCGGGAACGATCATGCTGCTGTTCGCGATCTACCTCAGTCTGCGCATCATCAAGGCGGGACTCGATACCGTGTACCACGGGTTCATGGCGATCTTCGGCTGGGCCGCAGGCGGATTCGTCTACGGGCCGACGCAGACCTTCTTCGTGCGCAATGTGGTGGACGGTTTCATCTCCGGCGCCAGAATGGCTTGCTACACAATATTTCTCGGGGTATGGGTGCTCTTCATCACCGATCTGCTCCGGGAGGTGAACAACAATGTGATGGCGATCTTCGTCATCGGCGCCATCGTGGAAGTTGTCGCGATATTCCAGTTGCGGCGGCTGAACAACAGTCTGACCAGTGGGAACGAATGGATGGCCAACCGTTTCGCGTTGGCGATGCAGGGGGTGTCCAGGAGTGGTGGTGGGTCGGGATCGGTTGCCGCCCTGGGAATGGGACAGACGCAGGCCAAGAATAAGCTGGCCGATACCGCCGCGATGGTTGGGTTGGCCGCGGCCACCACCATGAACAACTCACCGATCACCGAGTGGCTCTTCGGGGGTACCCGAAATTGGATGCGTCCCAGAGGCCGTATCGAGAGCAACTACCAGAGGCATTACTGGGGGATGTGGTCGGATCCGGGTTTCGAGACGCTGTACCGCGCCAACTATTCGAAATACGCGCAGTACAACGATGCGGCGCGCCGGGCGATGGCGCAATTCGGCGGTGTCGATACGGCCATGGGTGCGGCGCGTGTGTTGCAGGCCGTTGCCGATGTCGGCGGCGGTATGGACGCCTCGTGGGGTGCGCTGATCGGTGCGGGATTCACCGACGAGAAGATCATGCACGATGCCATTCATTCCTGGAATGTCGCCGCCAAGGGTGCCGACTCCTGGATCCTCAAGGACAAGGATCTGGCAAATATCGTGGCGGCGACCCGGCGTGCGCAGAAATCGGCCCGGCAACTGATGCTGGGCGATGGTACCGCCGACGAAGTGGCGGCCGATATCAGCACATTGCGTATGTCGGCGTTCCGTTTTCGCCGCAATCATCCCGGTGGTGTGACCCTCGACCACGGTGCGCAGAACGGGCCCGAGTGGAATTTCGTGAACGACTATATGGCCAATCCGTCCCAGGTGAAGATGGAGATGCTACGGGAGGCGTCCGAGGGCAGACCCGTGACAACCGGTGTGGGCACTCCCGCACACGCGTTCCTGAGCACGGTCGATCGAGACTCCGCGGCCCGGATGATGCAGTGGATCGGTAATACCCACGCGAAGGATATTCAGCAGGCGGTGGAGGACCTGGTGGCCGATCCCGGGGATATCGAGCGTATCCGGCACGTCCGGCGGGTGGCATCGGCGGCAACGGATACCGATGTATGGGCGTCCGGCAGTAAACGAACCCCATGGAACGCGTTGCAGCCGCCCGCGGCCAATCCACAGCCCAGTGCGGAATGGCAGGCGGCGCATGAACCTGTCTACGACCTGCTGCGGTAGCTCGCGCGCCGAAGTTCGTATTCGAGAGTGTTTCGGCGGTTCGAGAATGTGAGGAGGTGGAATGAGCGAGGAGGAGGGCGAGAAGCGGTCCGGGCTCGGAACGGCCGAGTCGCTGCTCGCATTTCTGCCGTTACCGCCTCAGTTGCGGATATTGGCTCTCATCGCGGTGGTGGGGTTCGGTGTGATTGCGGCGGGGGTACTGGTGATCGCAATGACGGCGACCTCTTCGGAGTCGAATCAGGTCGCGACGGCTCTGCAATGCCACTGTGGTGCGGCAGACACGAGCGCGCCCCCGACTTCGAGTGCCGCGGAAGGGAATTCCTCCTGCGGCGGTGGTTCCGTCGGTGCTGAAGAGACTCCCACGCTGGATCTGTCCGGGCTGACAGTGGATCGGGACGATCCCGATATCCCCGCCGCCATTCGCACGTGTCCGAGCCGTTTGTGTGCCGCCAAGCTGGCCGGCGCGTACGTGGGTACGTCCGCCGATATCGCCGCGGTCATCCGCACAGTCGTGTATCAAGCGTCGCGGACCGGATCCTCGGGATGCTGCGGCCGGGGGAGCGGTGAGGATCCTTCTGCGGCGGGAACCGATGCGTGCCAGAGTACTTCCAACTCACCGGCACAGGGCTCCGCCGCAGTCACGCTCCCGACCACCCTCGCCGGTCAGGCAGCGTCCGGACAGCGGATGGCTCGGTCGGCGATCTCCGACGGCGATCTGGTGTTCTGGAACAACGGCGCCAACGGAATTCCCGCCTACGAGGGGATCGCGGTGGGGAATGGGAGAATGGTCACCGTCGGTCCCACACGGCAACTGATTACCGCGGCGATTCCGGATGAGCCGGATGTGATCGGTAGGCGAGTACTGGGGGGCACATGACCGCACCCACCGAACCACAGGACTCGGAACCGGCGAATCCCGACGATACGGCCGACGAGCAATCACCCGATTCGCAGACGCTGCGGCCGATGCAGCAGAAGGGCGGGTCCGGCAAATCCGGTACAGACGCGGGGCCGGGGGCGGGTGTGCCGCCCGCGCCGCAACCGATTGCGCCTCAGCAGAATTCGGCTGTGGGCGTTGCGCAGGCTTCGCCTGCCGGTGGGTCCGGCGCGGGTGCCGGTGCGGTGCCGTCGGTGTCGGGTGCGGGAGCGGTCGCGCCCGCGGGTTCGGCCCCGGTCCAGCCGGCACCGCCGGCCCCACCGG
>JAFMQT010000173.1 GCA_017354515.1 Nocardia sp.
GGCAGCGTCTGTATCAAATCATTGGTCCGCCTGGCGACTTCGTCATATTCCGTGAGGAGTCCGGCGAGGGTTTCGCCGGGCAGCATCCGGAACTCGTCGGCCCGACGCTGGAAATCCTCCGCTGTCATATCCGCGAACTTCTTCCGGGAATCGCCGCGGCCGGCACTGAATTCCGCCCAGTTCTTCTCGGCCGCGGTGACGTGCTTGATCAGGCCACCCAGGCACAGTTCGCTGACGGTCGGCCGCGCGGCGGCCTGTTCGTCGGTGAGGTCGCGGACCGTGAAGCGCAGGAAGCCGCGGTGTTTGTCGAGGACGGCCACCAGATCGGCGCGTTCGGCGGACAGGGGCTGGGTGAGGGTGTCGTTCATGTCGCTCGCCTTCATTCTCGGAGTTGGTTTCCGTTCGAAGACCACGCTATGAGCCATTGCGGCCACTTTCTGTCCGCAATTGGCGGAGAATTGAGATATGGCCAATACCAGCACCCGGACCCTGCGCCTGCTGTCCCTGCTGCAGACCCACAAGTACTGGCCGGGTGCCGAATTGGCGGATCGGCTCGGTGTCTCGCCGCGGACTGTGCGACGCGATATCGACCGCCTCCGCGAACTCGGTTATCCGGTGCACGCGCAACCCGGGGTCGAGGGCGGTTATCAACTCGCCGCCGGCGCGGCGCTGCCACCGCTGATGATCGACGACGGGGAGGCCGTGGCCCTGGTGGCCGGAATGCAGGCGGCGGTGCACGATGTTCCCGACGGCGTCGCGGAATCATCGATCCGGGTGCTGGCCAAGGTGATTCAGGTGATGCCGCCCCGGCTCCGGCGTCGGGTCGACGCCGTCCGAACCATGACGGTGCCGGTGATCGGCGCCGGCGCGGGTGAGCACACTCCGGAGTTCGATGTGCTCACCACGGTCGCCGTGGCCTGCCGCGACAGCGAACGCCTGCGCTTGTCCTACTGTTCGGCCGACGAGGTCCGAACCGACCGCCTCGTCGAACCGCACCGTATGGTAGCGCTCGGCCGCCGCTGGTATCTGGTCGCCTACGATCTGACCCGCCACGACTGGCGCACCCTCCGCCTGGACCGCGTCACCGATCCGCGCGGCGACGGCACCCGATTCCGATCCCGAGATCTGCCCGCCGCCGATGCCGCCGAATTCGTCCGCTCCCGGCTGCGCAACCTGCCCAAGCCATACCGGATCGAGGTCGTGGTCGAGGCGCCGGCCGAGCGGGTCCGGTCCCGGATCGGACGGTGGAGCACGGTCGAGGACATCGCGCCCGGCCGGTGCCGGGTCCGGATGAGCGCCGACACCCTGCAGTGGCCGATCATGGGTCTGGGCACACTGGACGCCGACTTCGAGGTGGTGGAACCTCCGGAATTGGTCGCGAAGATCAGATCCTGGGTATCGCACTTCAAGCGAATATGAATGCCGTTGCACCGCATCGGATGTCGAGGAAGCGCCGGATCCGGTCGCGGCGCAGGCCTATCCGGCCACGGGATGATCGTGGTCGCGCGGCGAGCTGAGATCGTCCACGACCACCGTATTTCCGCCGGACTGTTTGGCCCGGTACATCGCGGCATCGGCGCACTGCAGCAGCCGATCCGGTGTCGGCCGCAGGCACCGCGAACAGGCTTGTTCGTCGTAGACCGCGACACCCACGCTCGCGGTCACCTCCACGGCGGTCTCCGGTGTTTCGGCGACCGCGTGCCGCAGCCGTTCGGCCTCACCGGACGCGGCGCCGCGGCCCATCGGCACGACCACCACGAACTCCTCACCACCGGTCCGCGCCACCACCGCGGTATCGCCGGCGGCCTCGTGCAACCGGCGGGCGGTGCGCACCAGGACGGTGTCGCCGACCAGATGCCCCCAGGTGTCGTTGACCTTCTTGAATCGGTCGAGATCGAGTGTGATCACACAGACCGCCGGATACTGGTCGAGCAGTCGCGGTAGCCTGGTCTCCAGGCCTCGGCGGTTCAGCAGTTCGGTCAGCGGGTCCGACAATGATTCGGTGCGCAGCAGCCAGTAGATGAACTGCAACGCCGGTGATGCGCTGACCACCGACACGAACAGCAGCAGTCCGACCGCGATGGCCAACCGAATGTCGCCGCCGCTGATGGCGATTCGCGTCGAGAAGATGATCACCCATAGCAACGACCATGCCGAATGCGTCGCCAGCACTCGCGCGCTGTGGAAGAAGCCGAGGTAACTGCCGGTGACCACGAGCAGCACCGTGCCCATCGCACCGAACAGCGGATCGGGCACCTGGAGGAATTCCACGGGGAACAGCAGATCGACGGCGCCCATCAGAACCAGGGACTCGTTCCTGCCCGGCCAGCGCAGCAACCACCATCGCAGCGCCCACAACGACCCGGACAACACACCGACCGTCGACGCGATACCCGGATGGCCGGGCGGACCCACCGGCGATCCCGCGATCACAGCGCCCATCAGCGAGATCGTGGCGCCCGCGGTACCGACGAGCACCTTCAACGGCCCCAGCGCAGATCGCGCTGCCAGGGTCCGCACCAGCCAGCGGTAGTCGACCGGATCGTTCCACCAGGACCGCAGTGTGTTGCTGTCGTTCATCGCCTCACCCTGGACCTGACCGCCTCACCCGTCGTCGCTCGCACCGCGTACGAGAATCCCGGAAAATCCCACCTGCTGACCGGCTGCAGTCTAGACCCGCCGATGCTACTGGACGCGCGAACAAATGCCCCTTTCGTCCGAACAACGGCAGGCGACGCGGCCGCCGCGTTCGCCACGAGGCGATTTGGTCCGCACGGGGGGTGGTGGGGTAATCTCGTCAAGCACCTGAAAGGGAGTCACGGGCTGTGGCGCAGCTTGGTAGCGCACTTGACTGGGGGTCAAGTGGTCGCAGGTTCAAATCCTGTCAGCCCGACAGCAGAAAAATCCTTCCGACCTGGTACGGAAGGGGTTTTCTCATTCTCCGACAACATGCAGTTGGGGACCGCAAGTGCCGCGACAGCATGTGTCCGTCCTAGGCCCACACCGCTATATCCGGATGCAAGTAGCGTTGCGTAATGTGCGGATCGGTGTGGCCGGCTATCCGTTGGAGGCGATGTCATGGCACCCCGGCATCAGCCGTTCATGTCAGTCCGGTGACCGCGGGTAAAGGACGTTCGCGGCCCGGTAAGAGTTACTAGAGTCGGCGGTATGCATCGCGGTGATGTGCCTCGGCCTCCCACGGGAGCGCTGTTGACGGTGCGTCTGGGCGAGCAGCGCGGCGTCGACCCGGCTGTGTGCTTGCGTGGCTCGGGACTGGACCTCGACGGGCTGGTGGACCCGCAGCGGATGGTTCGAGCGAGTCAGGAACTGGTGGTGATTCGCAACTTGATCCGGGCTCTCGGTGCGGAGCCCGGGCTCGGGCTCGAGGCCGGGTCGATGTTCCGGCTGTCGTCCTATGGAATCTGGGGGTTTGCGCTGCTCAGCAGCCCCACCTTACGCTCGGCGATCGATGTGGCGCTGCAGTTCCTCGACCTCACCTTCGCCTTCTGTGACATCGAAGGAAGAACCGTGGGGCAAGAACTCCAGTTGGCGGTGGCCGGAACACGGCTGCCAACCGACTCGGAACGATTTCTGGTTGAGCGCGACATCGCTGGAGTGCAAACCATCCAGCGTGACCTTTTCGTCGAGCCGCTGCCGCTCGCCCGTGTCGCACTGACGTTCCCAACGCCGGCCGAGCACAGTCTGGACCGCTATCGTCGGATGTTCGGCGTGCAGCCGCAGTTCGGGGCTCGCGAGAACCTCATTGCCTTCCCTGTCGAACTGCTCGACCGGCCGCTGCCGCAGGCTAACGAGGTCACTCGAGCAATGGCGCTCGGCCAGTTGCGCGACCTGCTGACGGATAGGCTGGCGCGGACCGGTCTAGCCGGTCAGGTGCGTGACATTCTGCTCAGCCGCCTCGGCGATCCGCCGAGCGCCTCCATGGTCGCCGCTCAACTCCACGTCAGCGAACGCACACTGCGGGAGCGACTCGCAGAGGAGGGCACGTCGTTCCGCGCCCTGCACGACGAGATCCGGGAGCGGGTCGCGGAGGAGTTGCTGGTCAAGGGCAATCTTCCGGTCGCCGAGGTCTCCGAGCGGCTGGGGTACATCGAAGTCTCCAGCTTTTCGCAGGCGTTCCGCCGGTGGAAGGGGATGGGACCGCGTGCCTGGCGCAACTCGATCACCGCGTAGTCGCCGGATCGAGTAACTTACGCGCCGCTGAGCCACTGTGGCAATCGGCACCGCGCTGCGAACGTGGTGGGCATGACGAAGACCATCGCCACCATCAACGGGCTGCCGGACACCATGACCCCGGCGTTCCTGGGCCGGCTCACCCAGCTCGCAACGGTCGGACCCGATGCCGACACACTCACGAGGCGAGCGCCATATACGGGAGCCCCGCTAGCCGACCTTCCGGTGGCGACCCCGGCTGCGGTCGAGGGCGCATTTGCGACAGCTCGCATAGCGCAGCGGACGTGGGCGGCGATGCCGGTCCGGCGGCGCGCGCAGATCATCCTGCGCTTCCACGACCTCGTCCTCGAACGTCAGGAGGGGGTGCTCGACCTGATGCAAGCCGAGGCGGGCAAGACCCGGCGGGACGCGTTCATGGAGGTCACCGATGTGGCCATGACCGCTCGATACTACGCCCGCCAGGCAGCCAAGATGCTGGCTCCCAAGCGGCGGCGCGGCGCCATCCCGGTGCTGACCCACACGACCGAACTGCGCCACCCGAAGGGCGTCGTCGCGGTGGTCTCGCCCTGGAACTACCCACTGTCGATGGCGGCGACCGACGCACTGGCCGCGCTGCTCGCCGGCAACGCGGTGGTGCAGAAGCCGGATGTGCAGACGGCGCTGACCGCGCTCTGGTCACTGGACCTGATGCTCGAGGCCGGCCTGCCCCCAGGTGTGTGGCAAATGGTCATCGGCCGCGGGTCGAGCATTGGGCCCGCGCTGGTGGACAACGCGGACTTCATGATGTTCACGGGATCCACCGCGAGCGGTCGCCAGATCGCCCGCGACGCCGGGGAACGCCTGATCGGTGCCTCCCTGGAGCTGGGCGGGAAGAACCCGATGGTGGTGCTGCCCGACGCCGATCTGAACAAGGTCACCGAGGGCGTGATTGCCGCCTGCTTCCCGTCGGCCGGCCAGTTGTGCGTGTCGACCGAGCGGATCTACGTGCCCGAGGACGTCAAGGACGACCTGCTGACACGGATCGAGGCGCGCGTCGCGAAGATCCGGCTCGGCGCCGGCTACGACTACTCCTACGACATGGGCTCACTCACCAGCGAATCGCAACTGGCCACCGTCACCGAGCACGTCACAGACGCGGTGCGCAAGGGCGCTCGGGTCGTCGCCGGTGGTCGGCCGCGCCCCGACCTCGGGCCGCTCTTCTACGAGCCCACGGTGCTCACCGACGTCACGCCGGACATGAAGATCTACAGGGAGGAGACGTTCGGTCCGGTCGTGTCCGTCTACGGCTTCACCACCGAGGAGCAGGCTGTCGCGATGGCCAACGACACGATCTATGGGCTGAACGCGAGCGTTTGGACCACGGACGGCCGGAAGGGGCGCCGGATCGCCGCCAGGATCCACGCCGGGACGGTCAACGTGAACGAGGCGTACGCAGCGGCCTGGGGCAGCGTGGCGGCCCCAATGGGCGGGATGGGCGCCTCCGGGCTCGGCCGCCGACACGGTGGCGACGGCCTGCTGAAGTACACCGAGGCGCAAACCGTCGCGCACCAGCGGCTCCAGCCGATCGGCCCGCCGAATGGCATGCAGTGGCCGGAGTTCGCCACGACCATGACCCGCGTCCTGCGGGCCGTGAAGCGGGTTGGACTGTCGTGAGCCGCTCGCAGGACGTCGACTGGGTGGTCATCGGCTCCGGGTTCGGTGGCAGCGTCGCCGCGCTCCGCCTGGCCGAGAAGGGTTACTCGGTCACCGTGCTCGAGCAGGGCAGGCGGTTCGCCGACGAGGACTTCGCCAAGAACGCGTCGAATGTTCGTCGCTTCATGTGGGCCCCGAGGCTCGGCATGAAGGGGATCATGGCACTGACCCCATTCAAGCACGTAACGGTGCTGTCGGGCGTCGGTGTCGGCGGCGGGTCGCTGGTCTACGGCAACACGCTCTACGTCCCCCGCAGCGACGACTTCTACCAGCACGAACAGTGGGCCGGGCTGGCCGACTGGCGCAGCGTCCTGGCACCCCACTATGTGACGGCGGAGAGGATGCTTGGGGTCGTCCCGTTTCAGGGCGACACCCCTAGCGACGCGTTGATGGGCAAGATCGCAGGCGACCTCGGCGTCGACCCGCCGCACCCGACGCAGGTCGGCGTATTCTTCGGGATGCCCGGCAAACGGGTCCCCGACCCGTACTTCGACGGTCGGGGCCCCGAGCGGACCGGCTGCACCCGCTGCGGCCAGTGCATGCTCGGCTGCCGCGTCGGCGCGAAGAACACGCTCACCAAGAACTACCTCTGGCTCGCCGAGCACCACGGCGCCGACGTCCGGGCCGAACGTACCGTCGTCGACATCTGGCCGGTTGGTGCCGCCGACGGTTCCGACGGGTACGACGTCACGACGGTCCGCTCGGGAGCCTGGGTGCGTAGGGACGTCCGGACGATCCGGGCGAAGGGCGTAGTTGTCGCGGCCGGTGCGCTGGGAACGAACCTCTTGCTGCGTAAGGTCAAGGACGCTGGCTCCTTGCCCGCCGTGTCCGAGCGACTCGGCCACCTGGTCCGCACCAACAGCGAGGCGATTGTCGCTGTCACCGGGGAGAAATCGGCGGACCTACGCTCCGACATCGCCATCACGTCCAGCATCCACCCCGACGAGCAGACCCACTTTACGAACAACACCTACGGCCTGGCCGGCGACGCGATGGCCCTTACCTTCGGCCCGCTGACCAGCGGTAACAGCAGGTCGGGCAGGATTATCGGCCTGCTCGTCGCGATGCTGCGCCGACCGCTGCGCTGGCTTTCCCCGGGCCGGGTCGTCGGGTGGTCGAAGCGGTCGGTCGTGTTCACCATCATGCAGAGCACCGAGTCGTCGATCCGGATACGCCCGAAGCGCCCGGGCGGTCGCGTCAACTCCGAACTCGGCGACGGGCCGGCGCCACTGAGCAAACTCCCCATCGCCGACCGGATCGTCGCCTCCGCCGTCAAGCACACCGGTGGCTACGCGCAGGCCGGTGTCACCGAGGCCGTCCGCGGCACGCCGACCACCGCGCACATCCTGGGCGGCGCCGTGATCGCCGACTCGCCGGAACGCGGTGTCGTCGACCGCAGGCGACAGGTGTTCGGTTACCGGAACCTGCTGATCACCGACGGCTCGACGGTTCCCGCCAACGTCGGCGTCAACCCGAGCCTGACCATCACCGCCATGGCCGAGGAAGCCATGACCTTCGTCCCATCCAAGATCGAGAGCGAGCAGCGATGACTACCCGAATCAAGCCCGGCCGGCACATCGTCATCACCGGAGGTTCGTCGGGCCTGGGACTGGAGATCGCCCACCAGCTCGCGCCCCGCGGCGTGCGGCTGACCCTGGTCGCCCGCAACACCGCCAAGCTCGACGCGGCCCGTGCCGAGATCGGCGACAAGCACCCCGGCGCACTGGTGGAGACGCTCTCGGTGGACGTCTCCGACCAGGCAGCCCTGGACGCGGCCTTCAGCGAGCTCGCTGCTGCCGGCCCGATCGACGTGCTCGTCAACTCTGCGGGCATCTTGCGCGAGGGCTACTTCGAGGACCTGACCGACGATGACTTCCGCGCCGTCATGGACGTCAATCTGTTCGGCACGATCAACGCGGCGCGGGCGGTGCTGCCGCACCTGAAGGCGTCGCGCGGCCAGGTTGTGAACATCGCCTCCGTCGCCGGCCTGACCGGTGTGTTCGGCTACACGCCCTACTGCGCCTCCAAGCACGCTCTGGTCGGCTTCACCGACGCCCTGCGCTACGAGCTGGAGCCCCAGGGAGTGTCGGTGGTGCTGGTGTGTCCCGGCGAGTTCGACTCGCCGATGGTCGACGCGCTCGACCGGACTCGGACGCCGGAGAACCGCGAGCACACCCTCACCATCCCGAAGCTATCGGTGGACGCGATCGCGAAGGCCACGATCAAAGGGATCGACCGGGACGACCGGGTCGTCGTCCCCGGGGTGGTCACCCAGGCCGTCGTCGCCGCCAACCGCCTCCTGCCCGCGGTCGCCGGCGCCGTCGGGCGGCGCGCGGTCAAGAAGGTCTATCAGGGGCCATCGGTCAGGGGGACACGGCCATGATCGGATTTCGCTCACGCAGATCCGTCGACCTGGCGGGCCAGATGGTGGTGCTCGACGCCTGGCTGTTCCGTCCGTCCGACGTGGTCGAGGCCTTGGGAATGGAGAAGTCATGAGCAGTCGTCAAACCCTTGCGGCCGCAGACTCGTGCTGGCTGTGGCTGGAGTCGCCCGACACTCCGATCCACGTGGCGAGCCTGTGCATCTTTGACGCCCCGCAAGAGGGCGGCGCGACGATCTCCGAGATC
>JAFMQT010000174.1 GCA_017354515.1 Nocardia sp.
ATTCCTGGGTGCACAGGAACCGGGTTCCCATATTGATACCGTCCGCGCCCAGCGCGAGTGCCGCGACCAGGCCGCGGGCATCGGCGAATCCACCGGAGGCGATGACCGGGATGTCGAGGGCCTTGGTGGCCGCCGGGATCAGGATCAGACCCGGCACATCGTCCTCACCAGGATGTCCGGCGCATTCGAAGCCGTCGATGCTGACCCCGTCCACGCCGATCCGCTGCGCCTTGAGCGCATGCCGGACGCTGGTGCATTTGTGCAGCACCTTGATCCCGGCCTCGCGGTAGGCGGGCAGGAAGGGTTCGGGATTGCTGCCGGCGGTCTCGACGATCTTGACACCGGATTCGATGATCGCCCGCACGTACTCCTCGTACGGCGGCGGATTGATCGAGGGCAGGATGGTGACGTTGACACCGAACGGCTTATCGGTGAGTTCCCGGGTGCGGTCGATTTCGCGACGCAGCTCATCGGGAGTCGGCTGGGTCAGGGCGGTGATGAAACCGAGCCCACCCGCCTCGGCGACCGCGGCGACGAGGCCGGCCCGGCCGACGTGCATCATGCCGCCCTGCACGATCGGATGCTCGACGCCGAATGCCTCGGTGAATCTGGTGCGCAACATCTGGATGTCCTCCTGCCGGTGCCGCGACCGGGTGGATTAACCGGCCACCACTGTTCGGGTTCCGGGCCCGGACGGGCCGGACGTGCCCGGATTGGCTTGATAGTGGCATGACATCGGGCCTGAGACAACCGTATGTAAGTGACAGTTTGCAGCCGATCCGTGAAGTAGCGGTTGTCGGACATCCCTGGAAGTCCAGGAAAATTCCCTGGCAGGCGCCTCGAGTCGACGCGATTTGCCATCCGGTTGGTGAACCGGGATTCTCTCGTGTAACCCTTGTCACGGGAAAAAGTTAGTTGATATTCTCGTGAGTGGTTCAGCCGTCGATGTGTCCGGCCATCCGGCCGGCGCCCAGTGGCGGTCCGAGAGGAGTTCCTGCATGACCACCGGTTTCGAGAGCCGAGGCGAGCCGATTCGGTCGCGGCGCAATACCTGGAACAACCAGATCGCCACCCATGCTCAGATGCGCCCGGATGCGGTGGCGATCCGGTTCCGCGGTCAGGACACCACCTGGCAGCAGTTGCACCAGCGGTCGCTGAAATTCGCCGACGCGCTGGCGCGTCGCGGGGTGGGCTTCGGTGACCGGGTACTGATCCTCGCGCTCAACTACACCGAATACCTCGAAGCCGTCTTCGGCATCAACGCCCTGGGCGCGATCGCGGTTCCGGTCAACTTCCGGCTCACCCCGCCCGAGGTGGCCTATATCGTTTCCGATTCCGGCGCGGTGGCCATCGTCACCGACGCGCTGCTGCAGCCGCTGGCCACCGGTGTCATGGCCCAGGCCGACCATCTGAAGATGTGCGTCGTCATCGGCGGCGCCACCGGCGACGGCGTGATCGGATACGACGATTTCCTGGCCGAAGCCGGGCAACCGCATGAGCCGCGCGACATTCCCGAGGACACGCCCGCGCTGATCATGTACACCTCGGGCACCACGGGCAGCCCGAAGGGCGCGGTGCTGTCCTACAACAACCTGAACGGCCAGGCGCTGACCTGTATCCGGGCGTTGAACTCCACCCCGGACACCATCGGCTTCTGCACCTCCCCGCTGTTCCACATCGCCGGATTGGGCAGTCTCGCACCGGCATTCATGCTCGGCTCCAAGACCGTATTGCATCCGCTGGGCGCCTTCAGCGCCACCGAATTCCTCGACGCGGTCGAGGCCGAGAAGGCCACCACGGCCTTCTGCGTGCCCGCGCAGTGGCAGTTGATCTGCGAGGAGCCGACCGTCAAGCAGCGCGATCTGGCACTAGAGGTGCTCAGCTGGGGTGCGGCACCGGCCTCGGAGACGGTGCTGCGCGCGATGGACGAGTGCTTTCCGGACGCCCAGAACGTCGCGGTCTTCGGGCAGACCGAGATGTCGCCGATCACCTGCGTGCTCGAGGGTAAGGACGCGATTCGCAAACTCGGTTCCGTAGGCAAGCCCATCCCGACCATCGCCGCCCGCGTGGTCGACGACGATATGAACGATGTCGCCCCGGGCGAGATCGGTGAGATCGTCTACCGTGGCCCGACTCTGATGCAGGGCTACTGGAACAAGCCCGAGGCGACCGCCGAGGCCTTCGCCGGCGGCTGGTTCCACTCCGGTGATCTGGTCCGCCAGGACGAGGAGGGTTTCGTCTGGGTGGTGGATCGCAAGAAGGACATGATCATCTCCGGCGGCGAGAACATCTACTGCGCCGAGGTCGAGAACGTGCTGTTCGCCCATCCGAAGGTGCATGAGGCCGCGGTGGTCGGCAAGGCCCACGAGAAGTGGGGCGAGGTTCCGGTCGCGGTGATCGCCCTGATGCCGGACGCGGATTCGCTCACACTCGACGAGCTCGCCCCGTTCCTGAACGAGAATCTGGCGCGCTACAAACATCCCAAGGAGCTGGTGCTGGTTCCGGAACTGCCGCGCAATGCCAGCGGCAAGGTGGTCAAGGTGCAGCTGCGCAAAGACTTCATCGAATAAGACGATCGAGGGGTTCGAGTGGTGGGCCGCCGGGTGTTCGCATCCGGCGGCCCAGTGCTTTCCGGAAACTAGATCAGCTCCCGGTCGGTGAGCCAGCGCATCAACGGCCAGCCGCAGAACACCGGGAGCCAGCAGGTCAGCACCCGATACAGCAGCACCGCCGGCACCCCGACCGCCGCCGGAGCGCCGAAGGCGGCCAGACCACCGATCAGTGCGGCCTCCACCGCGCCGACGCCGCCGGGGGTCGGCGCCGCGGAGGCCAGCGTGCCACCGATCATGGTCACCACCGTGACCGCCACGAATGTCGTTGTGCCGCCGAAGGCTTCGATGCCGGACCACAGTGCCCCGGCCGCACCGAGGGTGGTGGTCGCGCAACCGCCGACGATCATCACCAGCCGGACCGGATGGGCCGCCAGGGTGCGCAGCTCGCCCACCACCTCGGCCAGCTGCGGTCGTACCGCGGTCCGCAGCCAATGGCGCACAGTCGGGACGAACAGCGTGATCCCGATGGCCCCGAACAGTGCGCCCGCCGCCAGGTACAGCACCGTCGCGCTCGGTACGAATCGGGCCAGATTCGTCGAAACCCCGGCTGCCACACTGAAAGCGAGCAACAGCCCGACATGGGTGATCACCTGTACCAACTGCTGCAGCGCCACCGCGGCGGTCGCCTTGACCGCACCCAGACCGCTCTTCTGCAGGAATCGCACGCTCAGCGCCAGACCACCCACACCCGCGGGGGTCGTGGTCGCGGCGAAGGTATTGGCCACCTGCATGGCCAGCAGATTCCGGAAGTTGATGCCGTCGCCGGCGCACCCCAGCAGCGCTACCGCCGCGCCGACATACGTCGCCGCGGAGATGGCGAGCCCCAGCAGCGCCCACCACCAGTTGGCATTGCGCAATTCGCTGAAGAAGGTCGGAACCTGACTGATGAACGGATAGGCCACGTAGACCAGTGCGACCAGCAGGATCAGCTGAACGATCTGATTGCGTGAATAGCGGGTGAGCCGGGCCGCCTCGATCTTCTCCTGCCCGGACTGCCGCAGCACCTCCGCCCGTACCGCCTTCATCCGCGCGCCGGCGGTGGTCACCGACCTGCGGACGGTGGTGGTGATTCCGGTGCGGGTGAGCCGGCGGGAGGCGTCCACGACCGCGGTTTCGCCGAAGACCGAGATCGCGGTGCGGACGGTGAGTTCGGCGCCGAACAGCACACTGGTGCTCAGCAGTAGTTGCGCGATATCGGTGGCGAAACGGCCGGAGTAGGCGCCGAATTCGGCGGAGTCGAAACCACCGAACAGCACCCGGCCCTCGGCGATCCGGATCTCGGCGACCCGCAGATCCCCGTGTGAGATCTGGGCGCGATGCATCTTCCGCAGGGCCCGCCACACATTGGTCAGCGCCACCTCGCCATCGGAGGCCGCCAGCATATGGCCGCGCGGCAGGGTGTGCGCGTAGAGCATCCAGCCGCGGCTGGCCGTCGCGGCCGTCAGCGGTTTATTACTGGCCAAGCCCAGTTCACTGATCGCGATTCCCATCAGTGCGCGATGTTCCACGGCCCGGCGCATCGAGGCGAAGGCCGGAGCCCGTTCGCTGCTGCGGAAGGTCAGCCAGCGGCGCAACTGCCGCAACATGCCCCAGCTGCGCTGATTCTGGCCGTACATTTCGACGATCAGCTGCCGATGCGGGCCGGTGTCCACACTCAGCAGCAGCGGTCCCGGACCGGCCGGCCGCAAGACCGTGAAACCCGATACCGAATATCCGCGCCCGGCCAGCACTCTCGTCGCCGCGTCCAGCGGAACCTCCAGCGCCGGAGTGCCCACCGCCAGCACCAGCATCGCGCCCACGAACCAGCCGACCGACAAGCCGAGCATCGCGCGCGAGGGCACCACCAGACTGACGAACAGATGCAGCGGGACGAACGCCCCGAGCAACGCCCACCACCAGCGCCGCCATGAGGCCTGCAGCCACGGACTGGCCACGGTCAGACCTGCCGCCAGCATCGCGATCCAGCGCGGATCGTCCAGGAACTGGGACAGGAAGGTGTCCAGCTGGCGGGGAACCTGCAGATGCCACTGCGGGGCCGAGATTCCCGATTCGGTGATCGACAGCGCGATCACCGCGATCAGACCGGCGGCGAGATATCCGCTCAGCAGTTTCCACTGCCAGCGGATGACCAACCGGACCGCGATGGCGAACGGCAGGGCCAGAATCACGATCCCGTACAGCAGATAGACCAGATTCGACTGTTCGGGCGTCAGGACGTTGACGAATCCGGAGACCGAGCGTTCCAGCGCCTCCCAGCGTGATCGCGTGATCAGTGATCCGGCCACCACCACCGCGAGCAGCAGAGCCGACAGAACCACGCGGATGATGTCGCTGGTGCGCCGGATCCGCGGCTGCAGCAGACTGCCGGAGACGGGGATCTCCCGTCCGTCGACTCGCATGGCTTATCGGAAACTTTCGGCTCGAGGGGACGGCGACGGCCCCGGGGGCAACTCGCTGTGAGTATGCAGGAGCGCCTGTGAGCGCCTGTCGGCAACACGCCGCTACCAGATGTTCGCGCAGGTAGCGGCGATATCGGCGGTTGTCAGGCGGTAGTGAGGTCGCCCGCGCCGACCGCGAACACCCCGCCGGTCACGCTGCCGCGGTCGAGTTCGGCGACCGCGGCGGCCACCTGCTCGGTCCGGACCCGAGCCGGGAACGAATCGGGCGCCACCGCGTTCACGCGCACCCCGAATTCGGTGAATTCGGCGGCCATATGCCGGGTCAGATGGTCGAGTGCGGCTTTCGACGCGGAATAGATCGCCTGCCCGCCGGAATACACCTGCGAGCCGGACAGGCTCGACACATTCACGATATTGCGGTTCCGGGCCCGATTCTCCGGCCCCCGATGCAGCCAGCATCGCTGCGCCAACCGGGTCGCCAGCCGCAGCGGTGCTTCCACATTCACCGCGAACGTCGCGGCCAGGCCGTCCAGCGACGCGTCGCCGTCGACGAGACCGCGGGGCCGCAGGTCGATCCGCGCGGCATTGTTCACCAGCAGATCCACCGACCCGAATTTGGCCAGTGCCAGATCCACCACCCGTTCGGCAGCGCCCTCCTCGGTCAGATCGGCACGCACCACGAAGATCCGGGAGTCGTTCTCGCCGATCGCGCGGTGCGGTTCGACCGGATCGATGAACCACTCCTCCTGCGAGGGCGCACCCGGAACCCGGGTGCGGCAGACGGCCACGATGTCGTAGCTCGTGTAGTAGGCACGGCAGAAGGCGTCGCCGAGCAGTCCGCCGGCGCCGGTCAGCAGACATACCCGCCGCGGCTGCTCACCACTGGACAATGCGCTCACCTCCCCACAGTTGTTCGGCCTGCTCCCGCGGCCGGTGCAACCACATCACCACACAGTTGCGCGCCGAGATGTTGGCGCCGAGAAAGGTATGCCAGGACCGCGGTGTGCATTCGAAGACGATCATCGAATTGTCCACCGGCGGAATCGAGATGGCGGGTATCGGCTGACCGGTCGCCGGATCGACGGTGCCGATATCGGCGAACAGGCCGGTCTCGCCACCAGCACCGGGCTGCCAGGGGCCGTTGCCCAGGTAGAACAGCACCGCGACCGCCCGGACCAGTTCCCGGGCCGGGACACCCTCGGGGCGGGCACCCGATTTCAGATCGATTTCGGCGCTCGGCAGGCCCGCCCGGGTGGGTTCGGGGATCGGCTCCGGGAACCAGGCGGGGGTCAGATCGTGATGCGGCCAACCCCTCGGGCTGCCCGGCGGGTGGCGATGTAGCGAACCCTCGACATCGCCGGTGACACCGACCCCCACCACCCCGGCGATCAGGTCGTTCCAGGCTCGCGACAGAAACACCTCGAACGGACCGTTGCCGATCCGTGTCAGACTCACTCCCCCGGCGCCGTAGCCGTCGGTAACCTTCGTGAACAGATCCGGCTGGGACGTGCGCAGCCGCTGGAATTCCTCGGCCAGTCGCCGGTAGAAGTCGAGGGTGAACACATCCCGGACGTAGACATGCGGAAAGGGGCGGGTGCGATATACCCACCGCCGATGTGCGAGCAATTCGACGAACCACGGTGGCGGTGGCGCTGACATCGGAACTCCCTCCCGTAACTCCTCGGTGATCCTATTCCCTCCACCCGAAACCGCGCGTGCGGCATCCGTTCGATTGGTGAAATATCAAGAGCGGCTGTAAAGTTCGACGCAATTCATGGGCATGCCGTCGATCGACGGGTGCCCCTCCCCTATAGCTGGACGAGTACTCGCCATCACAATGAGATCCACCGCAGATTCGAATCCCGTAACCACCGACTTTCCCGCCGTTCATATCGAGGGATTCACCGGTGCCCTTTATCTGGACACCGCACACGAGGCCGACCGATACCACTTCGCCCACGCCGATATCGAGCAGGTGCTCTCCAGCGAGAAGGACACTCGCCGGCTCATCGACGCGCTGATCAACGACTGCCGCTACTGAATTGCGCTGATCCCGGTCGCCGGCGCTGAACTCGGCCGGATCGGAATCGCCCTGCCCCGCGGCGGGTACCCGGCTGTGACCGTCTGCTGTGGACGTGTCCGAACCGCTCGGTGTGCGGCGGCTCCCGGGAACAAGTACCCACTGTCGCCGGTTGTAGCGGGGTGATGAGTACACCAGACGGCGATATGCCCACCGCATTGTCGGTTCTCGATCTGGCGACGGTGGCGCGCGGTGGCACCCCGCGGGACAGTTTCGCGGGGAGCGTCGCCCTGGCTCGCGCCGCCGAACGCTGCGGCTACCGGCGGGTCTGGTATGCCGAACACCACAATATGAGCTCGATCGCCTCGAGTGCGACCAGTGTGCTGATAGGCCATATCGCCGCGCACACCGAAACCATCCGGCTCGGCGCCGGCGGCATCATGCTGCCCAACCATTCCCCGCTGGTCATCGCCGAGCAATTCGGCACCCTGGAGACGCTCTACCCCGGCCGCATCGACTTGGGACTGGGCCGGGCACCCGGTAGCGACCAGAAGACCATGCGCGCCCTGCGGCGCGACCACCAGTCCGCCGACCGCTTTCCGCAGGACGTGCTGGAGCTGCGCGGCTATCTGACCGGGGAGTCGCTGATCCCCGGCGTGCGGGCGGTACCTCGCGCCGAAGGTGTTGTGCCGCTGTATATTCTGGGATCCTCACTATTCGGTGCGCAGCTGGCCGCACATCTGGGCCTGCCCTACGCCTTCGCCTCGCACTTCGCGCCCGACGCCCTGCACCAGGCGATCGAGCTGTACCGCAGCGGCTTCCGGCCCTCGGCGCAGTCGGAGGAGCCCTATGTCATGGCCGCGGTCAACGTCTTCGCCGCCGACACCACCGAGGCCGCGCACGAGCAGCGCACCATCTCCTATCGCGACCGCGCGCGCCGGATGATCACCCGCCGCGCGAGCGGTGAACCGTTCACCGACGCGGAGGTCGACGCCTTCCTCGCCTCACCGGGCGGCGCACAACTGGCCTCGATGACCCGCTACACCGCCGCGGGTACCGCCGAGGAGGTGCATTCCTACCTGGCGGAATTCGCCGCCTCGATCGGCGCCGACGAACTGATCACCGTCCACCACGCCGCCGATATCGATGATCGGGTGCGCTCGGTGGAACTCACCGCGAAAGGCGTCCAGGCCCCGCGGTAGTGCTGCCGCGCATCCTGATTCACTCCGCCCGGGACCGTGGATCGGCCCCGGGTGGATGCGGTCAACCGGCCCGCGGCGTTGCGGCTGTCGTCGGCTTCGGCGCCTGAGTTGTCGTCTCCTGCGTCGTGACCTGCGGTGTGGTGGTGCTCGGCGCCGGCTGGGGTGTTGTCGGCAAGGTCCCGGCCACCTGGTTCCCGGCCGGTGCGACGGCCGTCGTGGGAGTGGTCGCCGCCGGGGCGCCGGTTGTCGTGGACGTCGGAGCGGGGTTCGCAGTG